>CAZEFU010000479.1:0-1505 GCA_964511515.1 uncultured Wenzhouxiangellaceae bacterium | reverse complement strand
GCTCAGGGCGCGAATTTACGCAGTGATGGCACCACTGTAAAGTTATTACCAACTTCCCAGCTACTGCCATTAAAGATGCAGGTTCCGTCTGATATTTCCTCGGCAGCCTTTGCAGTAGTAGCGGCGTTGATAGTGGCGGATTCCGAGATTACGATTGTTAATATAAGCAATAACCCAACCAGAGCGCGTTTGCTTGATGTGCTGCGTGAAATGGGTGCTGAGATTGAGGTGCTAGCAACTTCCGAGCAAGCAGGCGAGCCGGTAATAGATATCAGGGTGCGCAGTTCCAAATTGGTAGGTGTTGATGTACCGCCTGACTGGGTGCCCGGAATGATCGATGAATTTCCAATATTGATGATTGCCGCCGCAGTTGCCAATGGTACTACCAGAGTTCGAGGGGCCGCTGAATTGCGGGTTAAAGAGAGTGATAGAATTAGCGTTATGGTTACAGGCTTGCGTAAGCTAGGGGTGAGTATTGATGAGCACACAGATGGTTTCGATATTCACGGGCAGCCGGGTTTTTCCTTTAGCGGTGGTAGCGTAGATGGCCATGGCGACCATCGCTGCGCTATGAGTTTTCTGGTTAGTGGCTTGCGGGCAAAGCAAGCGGTACAAGTACAGGGTACACGAATGATCGCAACTTCTTATCCAGGTTTTATTGGGGATATGCAAAGCCTTGGGGCTGAATTGGAGGGTGGTTCAAATGAATAAATCCATACCGGTAATAGCAATAGATGGGCCGAGTGGTGCTGGTAAAGGGACTATTGCCGCTTTGCTGGCGCAGCGCTTGAGCTGGCACTTATTAGATAGCGGTGCGCTTTACCGTCTGTTAGCTCTGGCGGCAAGGCGGCGCGGGATTACTGCACCGGAAACTGCAGTTGCTGAGCTAGCAGAACTGGCACGTGAACTCCCAATCACTTTTTATCTATGTAGTTCAGGTCAGAGTAGTTCCTTACTTGAAGGAGAGGATGTAAGCTTGGCGATTAGAGTCCCTGAGATTTCGGCGCTGGCATCCAAAGTAGCTGCAATACCAGAAGTGCGTGAAGGCTTGTTTCATCGCCAAAGAGCGTTTCGCCAAGCGCCAGGCTTAGTAGCAGATGGGCGCGATATGGGAACGGTAGTTTTTACCGATGCCGACTTAAAAATATTTCTCACCGCAAGTGCCAAGGAAAGAGCAAAAAGGAGACATAAGCAGTTGAAAGAAAAAGGAGAAAATGTTAGTATCTCGCGGCTTTACAGAGATATTGAAGAGCGTGATGAGAGAGACCGTAATCGAGCGGTTGCTCCATTAAAGCCAGCTCCTGACTCTATTATCATTGACAGTACTAATTCAGGCATAGAAAGCGTCTTGAATCAGATTATTGTAATGGTTGAGGAAAGAGGGTTATCTTCTTGATATACCTGTAAAACATCGCGGCCATTTAGCATATTATTTAAATGGCATTTTTATTAACGAGCCCCTCAGGGGCGGAAACATTGGAGCAGAATAGTTCGGGTTATACGGC
>CAZEFU010000478.1:0-1515 GCA_964511515.1 uncultured Wenzhouxiangellaceae bacterium | reverse complement strand
GGAATCAAATGACTCAATATGATTATGACCTGTTTGTAATTGGTGCAGGCTCAGGGGGTGTTCGTGCTGCTCGTGTGGCTGCTGGACATGGAGTAAGGGTTGCCATTGCCGAGAATCGTTACCTTGGCGGCACCTGCGTTAATGTCGGATGTGTTCCTAAAAAACTGTTCGTTTATGCATCGCACTTTAGTGAAGATTTTATAGCTGCTTCCGAATTCGGCTGGTCTGCAAAAAATCCTGAATTCCAATGGTCACATTTGATGGCCCAAAAAAATAAGGAAATAGAACGGCTGCAAGGTATTTATGGGGGCTTGCTGGATAATTCTGGTGTTACGCTGATTGATGGTGCTGCTAGTGTTGTAGATGCACATACTGTAAGCGTGGGTGAGCAGCAATTCAGTTGTGAACGCATTTTGATAGCTACAGGAAGTTGGCCTTCCATACCCGATATCCCCGGTAAAGAATCTATTGCTAGTTCGAATGAAATGTTCGCATTAAGTGATCTTCCCAAGCGGATACTCATTGTCGGTGGTGGCTATATTGCCGTTGAGTTTGCTGGAATTATGCATGGGCTGGGCGTGGAAACAACGCTTTGTTATCGAGGTGAGAAACTATTGCGAGGATTTGATGAAGATATCAGGGGATTTATAGCTCAGGAAATGCGTAAAAAAGGAATTAACATTCTATTCAAAACTAACATCAAATCAATTAAACAACAAAACAATTGTTTTACAGCGGTTACCGAACAAAATGATGAGCTGGAATCTGACCTGGTCTTGTATGCAACCGGCCGGACACCGAATATTTCGAGTTTGGGACTTGAAGCCCTCGGTGTGAGCTTGAAAAGCAATGGAGCAATTAAAATAAATCAACAATATCAAACTAACATACCTTCAATATACGCATTAGGGGATGTGACTGATCGATTTACTTTGACGCCAGTTGCTACTGCCGAGGCGATGGCTCTAGTTAATGGACTGTATTCCGAGCTACCCACAGAGGTTGATTATGACAATATTCCTACTGCAGTGTTCAGTCAACCCAATATTGGAACGGTCGGGTTAAGTGAAACCGAGGCCAGAAACCGGCATACCGATATCGATATTTATAAATCTGTTTTTACACCCATGAAGCATACTTTTTCTGGTCTTGATGAAAAGACTATGATGAAAATGGTGGTTAGACAAAGTACTGACCAAGTGCTGGGAATTCATATGGTTGGGCCAGATGCAGGTGAAATTATACAAGGAATGGCCGTGGCTATACGGGCCGGAGCTACCAAAGCAGTTTTTGACTCAACTATAGGTATTCATCCCACTGCAGCAGAAGAGTTTGTAACGATGCGCAAGCCGATAGACATGATACCCTCCTAACAATCGATGGTTTTTATCTTCAGGAAACGCTGCATAAAGCAGCGTTTCCGAACCCACCAGTTCACAGTATTGAAATATTGTTAATCCCCCATAGGAAGACCACTGGGAACTCGACGAGGAGTATTTCTCCGAATATCGATTG
>CAZEFU010000477.1:0-1524 GCA_964511515.1 uncultured Wenzhouxiangellaceae bacterium | reverse complement strand
AGGCAATGAGGTGTAATGTAAATGATGCGGGCCGGCCCACATATAGATAGATATTAAGGCCCAAAAATGCACCACAGATAGACGGTAGGAGAAAATTGGTCTGCCAGCTTGCTTGGGAACAAAGTAGTACATCATTCCCAAAAAGCCGGCGGTTAGGAAGAAACCAACCGCATTATGTCCGTACCACCACTGCACCATGGCATCTACAGCACCTGAGTAAATTGGGTAGGACTTAGTCCAGGTAACCGGTATGGCAAGATTATTGATGATATGCAAAACTGCGATGGTAAGAATAAATGCGCCGAAGAACCAATTAGCTACATAGATATGCTTAACTTTGCGTTTGGCGATGGTTCCAAAAAACACAATCGCATATGAAATCCAGACTACGGCAATGGCGATATCAATAGGCCATTCCAGTTCTGCATACTCTTTCCCCTGGGTTATGCCAAGAGGCAAGGTAATGGCAGCGGCGACAATAATCGCAGACCAGCCCCAGAAGGTAAAAGTTGCAAGCCTTGGCATAAACAGGCGGGTATGACAGGTTCGCTGTACGCAGTAGTAAGAAGTCGCAAATAAACCAGAACCACCGAAGGCAAAGATTACTGCATTGGTATGTAAGGGTCTTAAACGGCCGTAGCTTAGCCATGCAATGTCAAAGTTGAGGGCTGGCAATAGTAGTTGCGCGGCGATTATAACCCCGACCAACATACCTACTATTCCCCAGACCACGGTTATGACAGCAAATTGCCTGACGACTTTATCATCGTAGGTTTCTTGGTTGCTCATAAAATTAGCACCTTCTGGAATTATTATTTAGAAATCAGTAAAGATGGTCGCATGTTATTGATTTAAGAGTGTATAGCACATTCTTTTTTATTGAGACCACGGAAACTATTATATACCCTGTGAGTTTATTTATCCTGCCATACAGGTTTGGCTCAATTGACGTAGATCAAGATAATTAAACTTAAGCAATAAAACACTACTTATTGGCAGTTAAATCACAGTTCTCTTATGGTCAGTCTTTTTGCTTTCCAGAGAAAATCTATGCAGTGGTTTGTAGTCAGGGCTGCCGAGTATTCCCGCTGCGATTCTGGCACCAACTGCCGGCCCGTTTTTGAATCCATGCCCTGAGCCACCACCTGCTAGCCAAACATTATTTATTTGCGGGTGTCGGTCAATTAAATAATCGCCATTGCTGCTGTTCTCATATTGACAGAACCTCACTCCAAGTAAAGGTGCATCAGCAAGGTCGGGGAATCTGCGTTGTAGATAAGCACGGATGTTTAGCTCTAATGTTCGATGCGAACCTAGTGGCTCTCTGCGCTCCGGATCAAACTCTGGGCCGTGGGCATCATGGGCAATCTTGAAGCCACGAGAGTCAATATCTGGAATCCCATAATACACGTCACCATTATTGAAGTCTGCCCAAACTGGAAGCTGAGGTGGAGAAAATCTGCTATCACCAGCTTTCGTCCCAAAAAAGTAAGTTATTTGACGAGTAGACAAAATACGCGAACC
>CAZEFU010000476.1:0-1532 GCA_964511515.1 uncultured Wenzhouxiangellaceae bacterium | reverse complement strand
GAACCAGGTTATCCAATCGCACCATTTCTCCACTGGCAGTACGTAGCCAAACTCGAGCCAGGTCTACATCTTCTTTGAGTTCACCAGGTGCAGCTTTGAGGCGGATATCATAACGCTGACCGTCACCAGGGTCATCATTGTAGCGGGCAATATTATAGCCAGACACCAAGACATTAATAGCAGTGGCTATGTCGCTACTCGGTACTCCCAAGCTGCGAGCTTTTTCTCTATCAACAACAACAGACTGTTGCGGCAGGGCTAGTTCCAAGTCGAGATCAGGAACACCAATATCCGGATAAGAAACCAATTTTGCTTTTAACTCTTCTGCTAATTCAGCCACCCGCGATAAATCTGAACCGCTCAAGACGAATTGCAATGGCTCGCCGCGCTGGCCCCCGATCATTGGCAGTGCAGATGAAAAAGCGTTTATACCGGCCACTCTGGAAAAGCTTGCACTTAGGTTTCGAACAACCTCTAACTGGGACTGGTCGCGTTGTTGCCATGTTTTTAAACGCACGATAATACTGCCCTGATTAACCTGGCGGGATTGGCCGCTACCAATAGTGGCAAAGTACCCTTCTACCGACGGCTGTTTTGCCAGTATTGCTTCTAATTCGCCGAGTTTTCTAGAGGTGTATTCAATGCTTGAACCTAATGGTGTTTTAAAAGTTACCTGAAAGCGACCCTCGTCTTCTTCTGGCATAAAACCGCTGCCAATATTGTTGAAGAAAAAACCACTACTTAGAACTACTAATACAGTGATTGCCACTACCAGAAGGCGATGATTTAATGTTGATTCAAGCAAGTTCTTATAGAGCTTATCAAGCTTGTTAAAGCCGCGCTCAAGCGAGCTACTAAGCTTGCCGGCATTTTTATCAACTTGTAAATAGCGCGAGCACAACATGGGTGTAAGGGTGAGGGAAACAAATAATGAAACTAGTACACCAACAGTTACCACCACGGCAAAGGCTTGGAAAAAACGCCCAACTATGCCTTCCATAAATACTACTGGGGCAAATATTGCCACCAGAGTCAGGGTTGCGGCCAGTACCGCAAAGACCACCTCGTTGCTGCCATTAACAGCCGCGCGCATAGGGCCAGGATCTACTTCTGAGCGGTGCCTGAAGATGTTCTCCAACACCACAATAGCATCATCAACCACAATACCAATCAATAATAATAGCGCCAGCAAGGTCATGGTATTAAAGGTGTAACCCATAAAATACATTACTGCTACGGCGCCTAGCAGTGATACCGGAATGGCCGCTGCAATAATTAATGTTGAACGAAAATTACGCAAAAATAAGAGCACCACAAGAGCTGTAAATAGCGTTCCAAGCAATAGATGTTCTTTGAGGGAGTTTATTATTCCGCTGATTAGCTCACCATCATTATGGGCAATTTCCAGATTCATCCCAGTTGGTAACTGCGGGAGGACATCTACTGCCAGGCGGCGTTCAACTTCAGCAATAATGGCAGCTGAGTTAGCCCCTTGCACACGGATAATAGCCAGGCCGACGGTTGCTTTTTGG
>CAZEFU010000475.1:0-1544 GCA_964511515.1 uncultured Wenzhouxiangellaceae bacterium | reverse complement strand
AACCCTCTGGTATATATAGTTGCCGTTGGTTTTGGGCAGATAACTCAACTCCTACCCACTGTAGGTAGTTGATTGAGTCTGGTCTAATATCGACGGCAACATCAAAAATCTTGCCTTCTAGCACTTGTACCAACTTAGCTTGAGGTTGCGGCCATTGATAGTGCAAGCCGCGTAGAACACCAGCACTAGAGCGAGATAAATTGGTTTGTTTAAACTCAATATCAATACCAAACTGCAGATATTTTTCCCGATTCCAGGTTTCCATAAAAAAACCGCGCTGATCAGAAAACACCTCAGGTTGAATTACTTTGACTCCCTCAAGCGAGCAATCCGCCACCTTCATCTGGGGATGTCCTGCTTAGCCACAGTTAACAAATACTCGCCATACCCACTTTTACGCAATGGTTCGGCTAGTTGAATTAGCTGCTGCTTGTCTATCCACCCATTGGCATAGGCTATTTCTTCCGGACAGGCGACTTTAAGACCCTGGCGGTTTTCTATTGTCTCTATAAAGCTGGCCGCTTGTTGCAATGACGCATGAGTGCCTGTATCCAGCCAAGCCATGCCTCGGCCAAGCCGTTCTACAGCAAGATCGCCAGCCTCAAGATAACAACGATTTAAATCAGTTATTTCGAGTTCGCCACGAGCTGAGGGCTGTAATGAATCGGCAAAATCACAGGCTCGGTGGTCGTAAAAATACAAACCTGTCACTGCGTAATTAGATTTCGGGTTTTTGGGCTTTTCTTCCAAGCGCAGAACTTTACCATCACTATCAAAATCCACTACCCCGTAGCGTTCTGGGTCTCTAACCCAATAACCAAATACAGTGGCGCCGCTGACTCGCTTGTCTGCTTCTAATAAACGCTCACGCAAGCCGCCACCATAATAAATATTATCGCCAAGAATCAAACAAGATGGACGCCCAGCAATAAATTCGCGACCAATCTGGAAGGCCTGAGCCAAGCCCTCGGGTTTTTCCTGTACCGCATACTCAAGCTGCAGTCCCCACTGCGAACCATCACCAAGCAATTGCTTAAATAAGGCTTGCTCGTGGGGTGTAGTAATCAGCAATATTTCATTAATACCAGCCATCATCAAGGTTGATAGTGGGTAATAAATCATTGGCTTGTCATAAATTGGTAACAGCTGCTTGCTAATTACCTGGGTCAATGGATACAGGCGCGAGCCACTGCCGCCAGCAAGAATAAGACCGCAACGAGACTGATTTTGCATCACTCTTGTACTCCGTTCACCAGACTTTCTGTCTGCGATAAACCCAGGCGCTGACCCTGATAACTACCATCTTGTACCCTGGAAACCCACTTCGAATTAGATAAATACCATTCGACTGTCTGCCGCATACCTGTTTCAAAACTAGTTTGTGCACTCCAGCCCAAATTATTCTTTAGTTTGCTGGCATCAATCGCATAGCGCCGATCATGCCCCGGGCGATCAGCCACAAACTTTATTAGCTGGCTACGTACCTGACCATCACTGGCAGTCTGTAATTCATCCAGAATCTCACATAATGTATGCACGACTTC
>CAZEFU010000474.1:0-1557 GCA_964511515.1 uncultured Wenzhouxiangellaceae bacterium | reverse complement strand
ATAGTAATACTTATGAGTGCTGTTATGTTACTCCAGTATTAGAATATTGCAATACTCTACTTGCAGTGATTCACAGAAATCCAAGCTTGGTATAAACTCACTTCGGGTAAAGAGCGATAATGCTGAACTCTGCTGCCATCTTTAGTTTGCAGTGCTCGCAGGCGCGGCCTATTGCTGCGATTGATCTCGCTTGCATGGCTAAATTGTGCGCGGTTGAATTTAAGATTAGACATCATTGTTGTTGATTGTTGCTTTGTATGCACCTTATGATACCTGTGAAACCACCAAAGCAACATAAGCGGAGATAGGCAATGAAAGTAGCAATAATTACACTTTTCTTAATTCTGGCATTCACAAGCAGCCATTTAGCTAGTGCCGAACCGGTTGGTATAACCACATCTATGTCTTCTGTGGAAGTTATTCATGCTGGCAAGCCAGTGCGCATTGAAAGAAACCAGGATAATAAAAACACAATTGAAGCTGACTACGCGCTAACCTCGCGTGCTTGTCCACCATTTTGCATTAAGCCAATAAAGCTAGCACCGGGAATTGAAACCATTGGTGAACTGGAGATGCTTGAGTACCTGGTGGTTGCCAGCAAAGCCGATAGCAATGTATTGGTTATAGATTCACGCACCCCCAGCTGGGTCGCCAAGGGGACTATTCCAGGTTCAGTAAATATACCCTGGACCATGTTGAAAGAAGATACATCTGACCCACTCACAATCGCTGGAATACTTGAAGAACGGTTTGGTGCTAAAGATGAAGATGAGTTGTGGAATTTTTCTGCGGTGAAAACTCTGGTACTATTTTGCAACGGTATGTGGTGTGGCCAGTCACCAAGGAACATTATAACTCTGCTTAAATACGGCTATCCGGCTGAGAAGATTAAATGGTATCGGGGTGGCATGCAAAATTGGCATGCGTTGGGCTTGACTACAGTTAAAGGCGTATCCAACTAAGCCCCAGGCAATCACAGGTTATGCCCCATGTCTTGATGGTACGTTACGCAGATATTTATAGGCCGTAGGCCAGCACTAAAACTGCTGTCAGTACCAACCATAAAATAAGCATCAAAGGTATGCCTACCTTCATAAAGTCGCTGAATTTATAACCACCGGCGTTCATAACCAACAAGTTGGTTTTATATGCCATTGGCGTTGCAAAGCTTAGATTTGCTCCAAACAGTACAGCCAGTATTAACGGCTCAGCAGGTAGCCCAAGTTGCAGGGCTATAGCCATGGCAATAGGCGTTCCTATCACCGCTGCCGCATTGTTAGAGACCACATTGGTAAGCAATGCCATCAGCAACATAACAGCGCCAATAATGACTGTTGGCGATGCCCCAAAAGTTGCCACTAAAAAGACTTGGGCTAAATAATCAGCACCGCCTGTCTTCATCAACGCTGCACCCATTGCCAAGGATGAAACAATAATCAATATAACCTGGGCGTTAAGAGCACCAATTGCTTCGCGCCAACTCAAACAACCAGTTACTATCAGCACCAATGCGCCAAGCATGGCAGCAATTTCAATCGGTAGTGAAATTGGCAGCCA
>CAZEFU010000473.1:0-1564 GCA_964511515.1 uncultured Wenzhouxiangellaceae bacterium | reverse complement strand
ATTTACCGGCACCACCAGTACCAGTAATACCAATTACCGGTGCTTGGGAACGCGCACCAGCCCATTCCCGGCGTTTTAGTTTTAATTCAGCCTCACCAAAAGCATCATTTTCCAGAGCGCTGATCATTGCAGCAATTGAATTGTCATCAGCAAGCTCAACGCTAGTTGGTATTTGCGTGGCCAAGCGATGCTGCTGCGCACGCGCAACCAGATCTTCAATCATTTCTACCAAACCAAGTTGCAAGCCATCGTGCGGGTGGTAAATTCGATTAACACCATAGGCTTCCAATTCCCGAATTTCTTCCGGAGTAATGGTGCCGCCACCGCCAGCAAAAACCTGAATATGACTTGCCCCGCGCTCGCGCAAGCTATCGATCATAAAACGAAAATATTCGTTATGACCACCTTGATATGATGATACTGCTATGGCATCTGCATCTTCCTGGATAGCAGCACTAACAATCTCATCAACACTGCGATTATGACCAAGATGAATAACTTCTGCACCTTGAGCCTGGATCAGGCGGCGCATAATATTTATTGCGGCATCGTGGCCGTCAAATAATGATGCGGCAGTTACAAAGCGTAAGGGTATTTTGTTGGTTTCTACCTGAGTAGATACTGCTGATTGAACAGATTGGGTCATGCCCAGTCTCCAGGCTATAAATATATGCTTATTTTACCGCCTTTTGTCCATGCGTGTGCGTATGTGTATTCAACTTCTAAAACCAGCCCAATGTCGTTAATTTACTAGTACCCGTGCGGCAATCAAGCAAATCAGGGTTTATATCAATAAGCAACTGGCGCGAGCTGCTAATACATAGCTCGTTTGATTGATAATATAGCTATGGAAAAGCCATTTTATCAGAGCAAATATAGTCAAAATAAGGTAGAATATCCTGCTGTCTGGAAGTGGATTATTCCACCCCTTGGCGGGATTGCATTTATGCTCGCCGAGAGTAACAAACAAACCAGCACCAAATTCTTAGACCCTGCTTCAATGTGGTCAAATATATCCACTAGTGAAGTAGAAACATCAATTTCACACACGCTAATACGAGGTGTAATTCAGGAGATTAACAAGTGGACTTATTCAAGACCATCCATGAAAGCGAGCACGAGCAAGTCGTTTTTTGTCACAACAAAGATGCCGGACTAAAAGCTATTATCGCCATTCACAATACAACTCTGGGCCCTGCCCTCGGTGGATTACGCATGTGGCCTTACGAAACTGAACAAGCAGCCTTGGATGATGTTTTGCGTCTATCCAAAGGAATGACCTATAAAGCTTCGGTTTCAGGTCTTAATCTTGGTGGCGGCAAGTCGGTAATTATTGGTGATCCTGCTAAAGATAAGTCGGAAGAATTATTTCGTGCACTGGGTCGTTTTATCGATTCCCTCAATGGCCGTTATATCACCGCAGAAGATGTAGGCATTGATGTTAACGATATGGAATATGTATTCCAGGAAACCCGTAATGTTGTAGGTGTGCATCAGGTGCATGGTGGTTCTGGTGATCCATCTCCATTTACAGCTTTCGGCACACTGCAAGGTATTCGCGCTA
>CAZEFU010000472.1:0-1579 GCA_964511515.1 uncultured Wenzhouxiangellaceae bacterium | reverse complement strand
AAGGTCTACCCTGGGGAGCGCAAATTAGTAGTCTCCGACTGGGATAATCGCAGTGATACTACTTCATGGTTTGCTAAGGGTATCAGAGATCAAATGATTTCTGATGCCGCTATGAAGCTCAAGCAGAATGTAGGCATGATTAAGGCTTTAATTGCTATCTGCCCACTGCTTGGCTTGCTAGGTACAGTTACAGGTATGGTCGGTGTTTTTGATGTAATGACCTATGCTGGGTCTAGCAATGCAAGAGCGATGGCCGATGGCGTATCTAAAGCAACAATCCCAACTATGGCTGGCATGGTAGCTGCGCTTTCCGGTGTGTATTTTGGTACATTCCTGGATCGTAAAGCCTCCAGCGAGGCTGAACAACTGGAAGATTTGCTGCAATCCCACTAGAGGGCTTGCGCAACTTCATAATCTGATATTGAGAGGTTAATTCATGGCTCGTAGACATGCCCATGAGGACGAAACTGAAATTAACATCACACCGATGTTAGATATAGTGTTTATCATGCTCATCTTTTTCATCGTGACCACTTCGTTTACGAAAGAGACTGGTGCGGTTATCCAAAAACCAACTGCAGTTACAGCACTGCCGAAGAAAAACGGAACTATTTTAATTGGGATTCGGACTAATGATGATGTATGGATTGCAAAACGCCAGGTAAAAATCAGCGAGGTGCGTGCTTCGGTTGAACGCGCACGTGCAGAAAACCCCAAAGGCAGTGTAGTAATTATTGCTGATCGTGGTGCCAGGGTAGGAATGGTGACAAAAGTTATGGATCAGGTAAAAGCAGCTGGCGTATCTGATATTGCAATTTCTGCTGAACCACCGAGGAACTGAGTATGAAAACACCAAGAATGCTCATCTCTGGACTAGTAGCTGTAGCTGTAACCTTCGGTTTGTTTTATCTAATGGTGACATTGGTTTTTTCCAATATTGATCGCAATGAAGATAATGAGAACTTACCTGGTATTCATTTCGGTCCAGTTGATATTCCGGAAGATGCTGCGACCAAGAAACGGCAAAAACCGAAGCCGCCACCACCACCTAAGAAACCACCACCACCACCAAAAATGCAGGTGAGTAACCCGGATGTGAATCCTGATCAACTAGATTTGGATATGCCAAACCTCGATGTACCTTTAAGCGGTGCTGGAGGCTTGATGGGGCTTAATTTCGCCGCTGTAGATAGAACAGCTGAAGGCGATATTATTCCACTGGTTCGTATTCAGCCGCAGTATCCAAGGCAGGCAGCAATTTCCAGAATTGAAGGCTGGGTAACGCTTGAATTTACAATCACCCCTTTAGGTACTGTGACGAACCCCCGGGTTTTGGATTCTAAGCCTCCACGGGTATTTGATCGGGAAGCGATAAGAGCTCTGCTAAAGTGGAAATTTAAGCCTAGAGTTGTAGATGGCCAAGCAGTTGATAGACAGGCCACACAAACAATTGAATTCAACCTGGAAGACTAAACATGACAATAAGTGTGATGTCTTTTCAGTAAATATATTCTTGCGATTTAAACGCATGAAACTTGAGTAATAGTTCGCGGTTAATTATGAAATTAAACAATAGCCT
>CAZEFU010000471.1:0-1581 GCA_964511515.1 uncultured Wenzhouxiangellaceae bacterium | reverse complement strand
AGAAATATCCTCGGAAATTGATGAAGCTATAGATACTGCAGGTTTATGATAGAATTGCGTCTATTTTGTGAGATTAAAAGGAGAATCTAGAGCATGTGTGGAATTGTAGGAATAGTAGGGCACTACAATGTTGCAGCCTTGTTGCTGGATGCTTTAACTGCATTACAGCATCGCGGGCAAGATGCTGCTGGTATTGCTACCCTCGATGAACGCAAAATTCATATTTATAAGGCTAATGGCTTGGTCAAAGACGTTTTTGACGAGAGCACCTTATTACCACTGACTGGTAATGTAGGTATAGCCCATGTTCGATATCCTACTGCGGGTTGTTCCAATTCCGCTGAAGCACAGCCAATGTATGTTAATTCTCCTTACGGTATCGCTCTGGCACATAACGGCAACCTTACCAATGCCGATGCGCTGAAAAAAGAATGTTTTGAAACAGATAGGCGGCATATCAATACCCAGTCTGATACCGAGGTATTGCTGAATGTATTAGCCCACGAAATTCAAGCACAGCAACCGGGCAAGCTTACTCCTGATCATATTTTCAAAGCAGTTGATGGCGTGCATAAGCGCTGCCTTGGTGGCTATGCCACAATCGCCTTAATTCCAACATTTGGCGTTGTTGGTTTTCGCGATCCTTGGGGCATTCGTCCAGCAGTGCTTGGTAGCCGCGAATCAGATCGTGGCTTGCAGTATGCAATAGCCTCAGAGAGTGTTGCTCTTGATGTAATGGGTTTTAAAACCTTACGCGATATTCAACCAGGTGAGACTGTTATATTAACTCTAGATGGCAAGTTGCATTCGCATATTAGCCAGCAGGCGAAAGCTCACAGCCCCTGTATTTTTGAATATGTCTATTTTGCCCGCCCTGATTCAATGATGGATGATATTTCGATTTATAAAGCTCGCTTACGTATGGGTGAGGCACTAGCTAGAAAAATCCAACGCATTCGCCCCGATCACGATATTGATGTGGTTATACCAGTGCCCGATACATCAAGAACAGCGGCGCTGCCAATGGCCTATGATTTGAATGTTAAATACCGCGAAGGTTTTATGAAAAACCGTTATATCGGTAGAACATTTATCATGCCAGATCAGGAAGAACGACACTTATCGGTGCGCCGTAAACTTAATCCAATTGAGCTGGAGTTTCGTGGCAAGAATGTCTTGTTAGTTGATGATTCTATTGTGCGCGGTACAACCTCAAGACAAATCATTCAGATGGCAAGAGAGGCAGGTGCTAACAAGGTGTATTTGGCATCAGCAGCGCCACCAGTACGGTATCCAAATGTATACGGGATAGACATGCCAGCAGCACATGAGCTGATAGCGCATGGCCGCACTGAAGAAGAAATACAGCAGGAAATTGGCGCTGACTGGCTGATTTATCAAGACCTGGAAGATTTGGTTGCTGCCTGCCAGGAAGGTAACCCCAGGATAAAGAAATTTGATACATCCTGTTTCTCAGGCGAGTACATCACCGGACTAGAACCAGGTTATTTGCAGCAATTAGAACAGCAAAGATCCAACCAAGCTAAACTGGAAAGGGAATTAAAACAAAGCAATGCGGCT
>CAZEFU010000470.1:0-1593 GCA_964511515.1 uncultured Wenzhouxiangellaceae bacterium | reverse complement strand
CATACCAACACAGGCACCAATGGGATCAGCGCGCATATCTTCGGCCCGAACTGCAATTTTTGCACGTCTGCGTGGGTCGCGCGATGCACCCATAATCGAGATTAACTCTTGGCCGATCTCTGGCACTTCAAGTTCAAATAATTTAATCAAAAACTCATTGCTTACCCGGCTAACAAAAAGCTGGGGGCCACGAGTTTCGCTTTTAATCTCAAACAAATGTCCGCGCAGGCGATCACCAGAACGAACTGATTCGCCCGGAACCATGCAACGGCCTGGAATATATGCCTCAGCATTGCCACCTAAATCAAGATAAACACTGCCGCGCTCTACCCGCTTAACGATACCGTTTACAAGGTCACCAAGCCGGTCTTCAAACTGTTCAACAACCTGAGCTCGTGCTGCCTCGCGCATGCGTTGCACGATAACCTGCTTAGCAGCTTGGGCTGCAATGCGGCCAAACTCAACCGAGTCCATAGGTTCTTCAAGATAACCTTCAACTTCGATATCGGCGTCATATTCACGCGCATCGGTGAGCCTGATCTGACGATCTGGAAACTCAAGCTCTTCATCATCTTCAATTACTTGCCAGCGCCGGAAAGTATCGTATTCTCCAGTTTCCCGGTCAATAATTACCCGCGCCTCCATATCTTCGCTATGACGCTTCTGCGTTGCTGTAGCAAGTGCTTGCTCAACCGCATCAAATATGACCTCTTTACTCAGGCCTTTTTCATTTGCCGCTGCATCTGCAACTAAAAGAATTTCTTTGGACATTTTCCGATACTCCGTTCTCGGTATTAGCTCTTTTGCGCGTTTGCCTGGCGCAAAATCTCATCAAAATCTGGTTCGATACGCGCCTTGGCGATATCGCTGTATTTAATAGTTACTGTGTTGCTCTTATATAAAACCTGAATCTCATTATCATCAGCCGCAATCAAATCAGCGACATACTTGCGCCTGCCTTCAACCGGACCAAAAAGTTTAATCCGCACTTTTTGACCCACAAACTCCTTAAACTGAGCCGGATTAAATAGCGGCCTAGCCAGCCCAGGTGATGAAACCTCAAGCCGATACTCGCCACGCACAGGATCTTCCACATCTAAAGTAGCCGCCAATTCACGGCTAACCCTCGCACAAGCCTGTATTGGCACGCCATCGGCATGGTCAATATATACACGCAAAAGCCTGCTACCTGGTTCAGTAGTCATTTCCAGACCCACAAACCCATATCCCAGTTCTTCAACCAGGGGACTAAGCATTTCAGTCAGGCGCGCATTCGACATATATAAATCACCTAAAACATACAGACACAAAAAAAGGGCACACTGCCCCTGAACCACAGCCAGCAAACAAACCAGCTGAACCACTCCAGCGCATACACGCTGGCGACTAGAAGGACTTAATATTTCATTTCGAGTCGCTCATGAGCCAAATAAAACCTTATTCAGGGATCAAAATTCACGGAGAAAACCTCCGAGCCGAACTATTATAAACGAAACGGTGGGTTGGGGGCAAAGTTAATGAGCAATCAAGGGGTATGGAGCCAGAGTAAAGCGCCGAGTAAACCAATAGAATATAACTTTACTCTGGCACTTT
>CAZEFU010000469.1:0-1608 GCA_964511515.1 uncultured Wenzhouxiangellaceae bacterium | reverse complement strand
CGCCAATGGCAAAACCACGAGCTTGGGACATATTAAATAACTCCATGACCACACCCTGGCCAGCAAAAGCTGCATCACCATGTAATAAAATGGGCAGAACTTGCGCGCGCTCAACATCTCCACGGCGAGTTTGACGGGCGCGGGTAGAACCGGCGACTACCGGGTTTACAATTTCCAGATGAGATGGGTTAAATGCTAAAGTTAAATGTACTTTCTCGCCACTCACTTCCAGATCAGAAGAATAACCAAGGTGATATTTAACATCTCCAGCTGTTAGTTCTGAATGATCTGGCAGCTCACCGGCAAATTCATTAAATAACTGCTCTGATGGCTTGCCCATTATATTAACCAGCACATTCAGGCGGCCACGATGTGCCATTCCCAATACCAGCTCACGCGAACCACGCTCGGCATTGTGATATATGGTTTCATTCAAAAATGGAATCAGGGCTTCAGAGCCTTCCAGAGAAAAGCGTTTTTGCCCAGTAAAGCGTGTATGTAAGTATTTTTCCAGGCCTTCAGCGCTGGTTAATTTATCCAGTATGCGTAATTTTATTTCAGCAGGCACTGCATAGTTACCATAGCTACCTTCTAGCCGTTGCTGTAACCAGCGGCGCTGCTCGGTATCGGTTATATGCATGTACTCAGTGCCGACATGCCCGCAATAGGCGTACTCACAAATATCTATTATTTGTTTTAAAGTGAGACGATCGGCGGCGGCGAGTGAACCACTATCAAATTCTTTTTCCAGATCTGCTGCATCCAGATCATGGGCGGCCAACTTTAAATCCGGAACATCTGGTCTAGGACTAAGGCCGAGTGGATCTAGGTCGGCCTTTTGGTGGCCACGCACGCGGTAAGCATTAACTAGTTTGAGAACACCACTTTGCTTGTGATCGAGCTCCACATTGCTTGGCCCTGCGGGTGATAGCTGGGCAAGGCGGCGGAAGCGTGCTATTACACTATGGTGATTGCTATCGGTAAGCCCGCTAATTTGCAGAGACTGAAAATACTGCTGCCACTGCGAATCTACAGAATCTGGCCTTGAGAGCCAGTTTTCATAGAGGTTTTCTACATATGGGGCATTGCTACCGAAGAGGTAGGAATTGGCCTGAAATTTTTGTAACTGGGATGCCACTTTACTTCCTTGGAAACTCTAACCATTTTTTATATACAGAGCAGGCAATTATACCCTGAATTCGCATAAGAAATACGGATTCAGCTATATCCCGGCAGTGAGTACAAAACGCTTATTCTGCTATGTTTCCAAGATTAAATGCCCGCTATTAAGCAGGCTGAGCAGTACTTTATTGGTCTCTGGTCCAGATCTCAGCTGCTGAAGATCTAACTCATCCCCGGCTGTGCAAATCATGCTTGCCAATTGCTTTTCGCAAACAAGGCTTGTGCCGGTGGCATAAAGATATGTGCATGAGTTTATTGTTTGCCAGCAAAATCTACTCCAGGGGTTACGGTAAATTGCCTCGCCGTTACCTAATGCATGTTCCAGATCTGCTGCGCTTACGGGTTCTTCCGGGGCTGCAGGCGCGCCACTGAGACGATAGCTGGTGATAAATTGTCCAAACCAGTCTTGTAGAGTCGATTGCTCGG
>CAZEFU010000468.1:0-1612 GCA_964511515.1 uncultured Wenzhouxiangellaceae bacterium | reverse complement strand
TGGCAGGCCACTACCATTTTGATATTGAAGCTCCATTTGAAGATCTGCCCGAACGGATTCAGCATATTATTTTGTTTGGCAGCGGTGACGAGGAAATACGTTTCCGCTATTTAAATGACCGTGGCGGAAAGACTCGTACACATAGCTTTACTGGAATAATTCCTAATTTAAAACGCCGCTACCAAGAAACCGAATCGCGAATTGTGCGTGAGGAATTGGCTAAATATATTTCCAATCAACCCTGTCCTGCCTGTGATGGCCAGCGCCTGAGTCGTGCTGCCAGGCATGTATTTATTGGCGGCAATAATCTTCCTACCGTTACCAGTTGGCCAATTGCCACTTGCCTGAGTTTTTTCTCTGAGCTGAAACTTTCTGGTAACCGCGGCGAGATTGCTGAAAAAATCGTTAAGGAAGTTGCAGAGCGATTAAAGTTTTTGGTTAATGTTGGCCTTGATTATCTGACCTTGGAGCGGCGCGCCGATTCCTTATCTGGTGGCGAGGCGCAAAGAATAAGATTAGCTTCCCAAATAGGCGCAGGTCTGGTTGGGGTTATGTATATTCTCGATGAGCCTTCCATTGGCTTGCATCAACGCGATAATGAACGACTGCTGGAAACCTTGGTGCGCTTACGGGATATTGGCAACACAGTAATTGTGGTTGAGCATGATGAAGAAGCAATTCTCAGTGCCGACTATGTAGTTGATATTGGACCAGGTGCTGGGGTACATGGCGGGCAGATAATTTTTGCTGGCACTCCAGATAAGTTACTCAAGGATGATAAATCACTTACCGGGCAATATTTATCTGGCAAGCTCTGTATTGAAACCCCAAGCCAGCGCACGCCGTTTGATAAAAAACGCGTGTTTAAACTCAACGGCGCCACTGGCCACAACCTCAAATCAGTTGAGCTTAAAATCCCGGCAGGCTTGCTGACTTGCGTTACTGGGGTTTCTGGTTCCGGCAAATCAACCCTGATAAATGACACCCTGCACCGCTTAATTGCCCGTGAACTATATGGCAGCAGTGCACAACCTGCCGCTTATGAGTCGGTTGAGAACATCACCTTATTTGATAAGGTTGTTGATATCGACCAAAGTCCGATTGGGCGCACACCTCGATCTAACCCTGCCACCTATACTGGTCTGTTTACACCTATCCGTGAACTATTTACCGGCACCCAAGAATCCCGTACTCGCGGTTACAAACCTGGACGTTTTAGCTTTAATGTCAAAGGCGGTCGCTGCGAGGCCTGCCAAGGCGATGGTCTGATTCGAGTTGAAATGCATTTTCTACCCGATATTTATGTGCCCTGCGATGTCTGTGCTGGTAAACGCTATAACCGCGAAACATTAAGCGTAGCCTACAAGGGCAAAAATATTCATGAAGTATTAGGAATGACAGTTGAAGATGCCCTGCCATTTTTTGCTGCCGTACCAACTATTGCGCGTAAGCTGCAAACACTGATGGATGTGGGTCTTTCCTATATCACCTTGGGACAAAGTGCGACTACTCTCTCAGGTGGTGAAGCCCAGCGCATCAAGCTGGCAAAGGAACTATCAAAACGCGATACCGGGCAAACCCTGTATATTTTGGATGAACCCACAACCGGCTT
>CAZEFU010000467.1:0-1616 GCA_964511515.1 uncultured Wenzhouxiangellaceae bacterium | reverse complement strand
GCTGCCATTTTACCCAGCCTTTATCATTACCCCTAAATTCTGGAGCAGTGCCCAGCATATTCCAGTTTGCCCAAAAGTGCAGCTCTTCCAGATGATAAAAATCACCTGTAACCATATAGGGAAGATAAGAGAGCGATGGCTGGTGCGCTGTATCAGGTGTATACAGAAGCTCGCAATCACCCAGGCAGCCTTCAACCGGCTCGACAGAATGACTGATAATATCAGAAAATTGGGTAAACCCAGGTAGATTTGTATGAATATTGGCTGAACCTAACGACCCAATTTTAGGCGTACCTTCTATGAATTCTGATTCACTCACCCAGTAATAATCGGTGAAATCAGTAAAAAAACCAGACCCTACAAAATTTGGATGAGTGGAAACAAAAGGGTGCTGATCATTGTCCAGGGAAACGGGTAAATCTGTCAGCTGATCACGATAATGTATGGACCAGCTCCCCGCCTGCTCCCCTGTTCCTAACGCGGCTTGCTTGGCTCGGGGATCCATACTCAGCAAATAGCGAACACTCCATTGTGGCAACGGGCCTATATCTATATGAGCACCCGTGCTTGGCATATAAGGCAGCGCAAGTCCAATATTCATTAACCCATTGGTATCGTTCCAGGTATTTTCCATCTGTACCAGATCACTTTCAGGTATTTTCAATTCTTGATCATAATTGGGCACCGCCTTGCTTGCAATCATATAGGGAGTGTTATGGCGAACATGAAGATCAGGCGCACTGCCTCCTTGCCAGAAAATTTTACGCCAACGAGCATGGTGGTAATGCTTGAGACTTAGCTGCTCAAAAACGCGTTGCCCCCGCATCTTCAGCTTAAGATCATAGGTCAAGTTACTAGGGCCATCTTTAAAGGTCCAGTTATTCTCGATAATTGTGCTCACTCGAATTTTACCCGACTGGGCAAATGCCCTTATGTAAAACCGAGCGGTTAAGTGAGAATGAACAAGGCCAGTATCGGTTTTCAGAGGGGATTTAACCAACCATTCAGTAGCAGTAGCTCCATTTAACCAAACAGTAAACGCTCCTGTTTGCAGCTGTAATTCAGGTGAGGCCGTGTACACAACTCCACCTACAGTGATTTCAACTTCGGTACTGAAGCCGTTATCAAGTATATCCTGCGGCACTAATTGTATGCTGTTAACAGGGGAAGGGGTCGGTGCTGAGGCAACCAGAGTAAGTAGTTGTGTTTTACCCGCTGGAATTTGATCAAGCTCCAGGGAAATAATCCCATGCTTCAGAGACCCATCAGAATAAGTGGCTTTACCATCAAGCTGTAATGGTACAAATGAACCATTCGCCAGCCTGCCTTTCAGTACATAAGAACTTGGGAGATCAGCCTGCGCAAAGATGTGACCAAATGTGATGGGTACATGCTCTTGTAATTCTTTGCTTTCAATTTTGAGGGTGGTGATATCATTTTGCGCGAAAAGCACAGATGAAAATAATAGATTCAGTGAGAAGACGGATAATAATAAAAACTTCATGACTTATAGGACCTTATAGTTATCTCTTAGGCTATCAACTTAAGCCGGGACAATTACGTAGGATGTGGTGAGGCACGAACCGCATCAATCGAGATGCAGCCGATGCGGTTCG
>CAZEFU010000466.1:0-1621 GCA_964511515.1 uncultured Wenzhouxiangellaceae bacterium | reverse complement strand
CTATCGAACATATGGGCTTAATGACCTTTGCTTTTGGCATGGGAACACCGTTTGCAACCTTTGCTGCTTTATTGCACATGACTGTGCATTCGCTGACTAAATCAGCTATTTTTGTGACTGTTGGACATGCGACACAAATAGCAGGCACACAAAGCATTGAGAAAATTCGTGGATTAATCAGAACGCAACCAAAAGTTGGCTGGGGCTTGTTGATCGGTACGCTAGCGATTGCAGGTTTCCCTCCTTTCGGGGTGTTTACCAGTGAGTTTTTAGTGTTACTGGCAACGATGCAGAGCTATCCCTGGCTAACGCCTTTTCTATTGCTAGGCATTGGTATTGCCTGTGCAGGCTTATTTAGAAATATTCAGCCGATGGTGTATGGTGAACGCCCTGAAGGGCAGGTGGCAGTAAAAGCTAATTTATGGCCAGTAATGATACATCTGGCTATTGTACTGTGGCTAGGACTTTCGATTCCTACTTTTCTAGCGGACTGGTTTACCCAAGCCACTATTTTAATCTCAGGGAGTGCTCCGTTATGAGTGACAATCTTTCTAATTGGCGCAGTGTGTTACAAGTGGAATTGGAAGCTGAGGCTATTCTGATTGGTATTGTAGGTATTGTAGGTATTGAGTTAGAGCAGTGGCATATTATGGGGGAATCTTGGCTGCGTTTTGCTGAATTAGCGCATAAGCAAAAAGTACGCTGGGTTGCTGGCTGGGCAGAGCAAGCCGCAGATGCTTTTATCGTCAATGCTTGTTTTGCCCATCAAGGCGAATATTTATGGCTACGCACCACATTATACGAGGAAAAACCTGAATTACCCTCTCAGGCAACTGTCTACCCGGCAGCCAGTCGCAGTGAGCGACATACTCAGGATATGTTTGGTATTCATTTTATTGATCACCCTGATGCCAGAGCGTGGTTACGCCATCGAGCCTGGGGAAAACATGATTATCCTTTACGTAAGGACTTCCCGTTACAAGGCCATAATCCCGAAAAAATCACACCGCCAGACACAGATTACCAGTTTGTTAAAGCCAGAGGGACTGGCGTTTATGAAATTCCTGTGGGTCCCGTCCATGCGGGTATTATTGAACCTGGACATTTCCGTTTTCAAGCGGCAGGTGAAACCATTTTAAATCTGGAAGAACGTCTCGGCTATGTACACAAAGGCATTGAGAAACTTGCCGAAGGTCGAACAGCAGATGAGCTAGTTCGATTGGCAGGGCGTATTTCTGGCGATAGTACTGTGGCGCACAGTTGGGCGGCTTGTCGTGCAATGGAGCAAGCTGCAAATATTATTATTCCACCCCGTGCTGCTTTTATACGCGGGGTGTTGTGTGAGCGTGAGCGTATTGCTAACCACCTGGGTGATATTGGTGCTATCTGTAATGATGTCGGCTTCGCTTTTGCACAGATGCAATTCAGCCGTTTGCGTGAACGCTGGCAACGTACTCAGGCAAAAATATTTGGCCATCGTCTGTTAATGGATTGTTTAGTTCCAGGAGGGGTTAAGGTTGATTTAAGTGCCGAAGATTGCCAGATGATATTACAAGAGTTAAAAGGTTTACGTAAAGAACTGGATGAAATTATTCCCCCTCTGGATTTAAATTCTTCTTTA
>CAZEFU010000465.1:0-1627 GCA_964511515.1 uncultured Wenzhouxiangellaceae bacterium | reverse complement strand
GATGTACACCGGATAGTGCAAAAATTTGAACTCAATCTATCACATTTGGCGAGTGACTTTACACAAGCATTAGATAAATTGCCAGCAGGCGCCACCTCAGTATCAGATCTATCAATTCATATTGAGGATGCAATGGAGAAAGCCTGGCTTTATAGCAGTTTGATGTTTAATCAGAATCAAGTACGCACTGGCTATCTGGTCATAGGGATATTGAAGACAGCGGGATTAAAGCATGTTTTGCATGGGATATCCAAAGAATTTATGAAAATCAATCTTGATACCTTACTCGATGATTTTGATGTAATTGTTTCGGGTTCTCCTGAAGATGCCCTCAAAGCTCATGATGGTAGTCAGCTTGGTGCAACGGAAGTTACAGGTGAAGTCAATGGAGCTATTCCCCCCGCACAGATGGGTAAACAAGCTGCATTGCGACAATATTCAACTGATTTAACGGAAGCTGCCAGAACAGGCGAATTGGATCCCATTGTCGGGCGAGATCAAGAAATTAGGCAAATTATTGATATTCTGATGCGTCGGCGGCAGAATAATCCAATACTCACAGGTGAAGCAGGTGTTGGTAAAACTGCTGTTGTTGAAGGTTTTGCACAACGTATTGCCAGTGGCGACGTGCCACCACCACTTAAGGATGTAGCCATTCGAACCCTAGATATGGGGCTTTTACAAGCGGGTGCCAGCATGAAGGGGGAATTTGAAAACCGTTTACGGCAAGTAATTGAAGAAGTTCAGTCCTCTGAAAAGCCCATTATTTTATTTATAGATGAGGCTCATACGTTGATTGGTGCAGGTGGTACAGCGGGAACAGGGGATGCCGCGAATCTTCTCAAACCGGCCCTGGCGCGCGGTACTTTACGTACCATTGCCGCGACTACCTGGGCGGAATACAAAAAATATATTGAGAAAGATCCTGCCTTGACTCGGCGCTTCCAAGTGGTACAAGTGGACGAGCCTGTTGAAGACAAAGCTATTTTAATGATGCGCGGTGTTGCCAGTGTTATGGAAAAGCACCACCAGGTGTTGCTGCTGGATGAAGCTCTTGAGCATTCGGTAAAACTTTCCCATCGATATATACCCGCCCGACAACTGCCTGATAAGGCCGTCAGTGTTCTGGATACCGCCTGCGCAAGAGTAGCCATCAGTCAGCATGCTGTGCCGCCAGCGGTGGATAATAGTCAAAGGCGTATTGAGGCTCTGAAACGGGAAAGCGAAATCATTGATCGTGAGGCTGCGGTTGGTGTCGATATCAAAGATCGTAAAACAAAGTTAGAGCAGCAGCTTACTGAGGAGCAGGCAAGCCTGGATATCCTTAATTCACGTTGGCAGCAAGAAAAGGTACTGGTTAACCAAATTCTGGATTTGCGTGCTAAGTTAAGAGCTGTAGCCAGTCAGGTGGATAATACTGACTGTGAACAAGAAAAAATGGCAGAGGAGGCCAGAGAGACTACCAGTGTCGAACACTCAACAGCAATTGAGCAAGGAACAGACGAGTATTTAGATGAAACGCAACGAGCGGAATGTTTAGATAAACTCAAAGGTCTGCAAAAAGAGCTGGCTGAGGTTCAAGGTGAAGACCCCTTGATACTGCCCACCGTGGATGGACAAGCCATTG
>CAZEFU010000464.1:0-1630 GCA_964511515.1 uncultured Wenzhouxiangellaceae bacterium | reverse complement strand
GGTGAATTTAGAAGCAGTAGCAGCTCCCGCCGGAAT
This sequence comes from uncultured Wenzhouxiangellaceae bacterium, assembly GCA_964511515.1. Classification (GTDB taxonomy): domain Bacteria; phylum Pseudomonadota; class Gammaproteobacteria; order Xanthomonadales; family SZUA-36; genus SZUA-51. The sequence goes on along the minus strand of CAZEFU010000464.1, from coordinate 1,594 downwards.
GATGCCAGTGGTGCTTGGCCCAGGCTGGCCTGGAGTAATGCTGCATGAAGCAGTTGGGCATGGCCTTGAAGGTGACTTTAATCGCAAAGGCACATCTGCCTATAGCGGCCGTTTGGGCGACAAAGTAGCATCAGATTTAGTCACCATTGTTGATGATGGCACGCTGCCGGGTCGGCGTGGATCACTGAGTATTGATGATGAAGGTGTGCCGAGTAAATACAATGTTCTAATCGAAAACGGCGTTCTCAAAGCCTATATGCAAGACAAGCTAAATGCGCGCTTGATGGGTGTTGAGAGTACCGGCAATGGCCGCCGCGAATCATTCGCCTGCCTGCCAATGCCACGTATGACAAACACCTACATGCTCGCTGGTAAAAGCGTCCCTGAGGAGATAATCGCCAGTGTTGATGATGGTATTTATGCAGTCAACTTTGGCGGTGGTCAGGTTGATATAACTTCTGGTAAATTTGTATTTGCAGCAACCGAGGCATACCGAATCAGGAAAGGTAAGATTGCCGAGCCGGTGAAAGGTGCCACTTTGATTGGCAACGGTCCCGAGGCAATGAACCTGGTCAGTATGGTTGGGAATGATCTAGCTTTAGATAATGGTATTGGTGTGTGCGGTAAAGCCGGCCAAAGCGTGCCAGTAGGCGTTGGTCAGCCAACTATTCGCATTGATGCAATGACAGTTGGCGGCACTGGGGAATGACAGTCATTCCACTACAGAAGGCAGAGTTTTCTGCTGGTCAAGCTCAGCAAGTAAACGAAACAGACTACGACTGGAGGCAGGTGGTTTGTTCTGCCTGGCTTCACGCTGAGCATTGCGAATTAGCTGGCGAAGCTGTTGTCGGTAAACGTCAAAGCCATGCGAGCACAGTAGGCTTAAAGTTCGATCTCCATCGTCAATTAAAGCATCGCGCCAAGTCTCTAATCGGTGTTGGCGCATGGTTTCTTCTCGGGCTACCATTTTGGGTTGTTCGATAGCCATGCGAATAGCATCAAGCTCTATCCCACGCAATTGCTTACTCAAATACAATATTTCGCGTTTGCGGGCACCATGCGATTTAATCCCCCGTGCTTTTTTTATCAACGTGAGTAAATCTTCCGCAATATCAATTTTTGCCAAAGCACTGTCTTTCATTTCCACTAATTCACGCGCCAGCAGAAAAATCGCATGGGCTTCGCGCTTGCGTTCTGATTTGCTCGGCGCTTCAATTGCGCCCTCACTGTTTACAGGTTTTTTAGATGTCATCACAGTTAACCGTTAATAATCCTATTCAGTCTACTCAAGAGCTGGATCAACTCCAAGCAATTGCTGAAAGTGTACTTATCCAAGCTAAGAGTTTGGGTTGTGACTCAGGTATTGTCAATCTCCATAGTCATCAAGGAGTCTCGGTAAATGTGCGAATGGGTGAGGTAGAAACCCTGGAGTACAATCGCGATCGCGGAGTTTCAGTGACTGTATTTAGAGGCAAAACCAAAGGTAGTGCCAGCACTGGCGACCTCAAGCCTGAGTCTGTACGCACCTGTGTTAGCAAGGCAGCTGATATTGCCAGGTTTACCCAGCCCGATAAATTTTCTGGCCTGCCAGATA
>CAZEFU010000463.1:0-1631 GCA_964511515.1 uncultured Wenzhouxiangellaceae bacterium | reverse complement strand
ATATTGCAATTATGGATATTGATTTGCAAGGAGAATTAGTAGCGTAACTAATTCTCCACTATGTTTATTAGTAATATACACCATCTAAATACTGTTAAGCAGGAAATCAATTCATGGTGATCTGGTCAATTACCAGCCAAGACTGACTTACGCACCATCCACGATTTTATCCAGCGACTCACAACAGTCAGCCCAAGGCATCCAAAACCAAGCGCAAATTTTCCGGCAAAGGCGCACTTACCGGCAAAGTTTCTCCATCCAGCAGTGGTATATCCAAGCGTTGGGCATGTAGGAATAATGTCTTTAGCCCAAGCCCTCGAAGTTCGCGATTAGCAGTTTTATCGCCGTATTTACTATCACCAGCCACTGGATTTCCAATTGCCAGTGCGTGTACTCTTATTTGATGGGTGCGCCCAGTAGTGATTTTGGCTTCAACAAAGTCTGTGGTTTTGTAGCGTTGCAGGCTGGTAAAAACGGTGTGGGCATTTTTGCCTTCTGTGTGATCTACCTGTACCAGGCGTTCTCCGGCGCGTTTGGCGGTTTTTGCCAAAGGCAGGTCAACCTCAAACGGGCTGTTTGATAAATGCCCGCATAATAATGCTAAATAAACCTTCTGGGCTTCGACCTTTTGCAGGTGTTGCTGTACCCGGTTCAGCCCTTCACGGTCATAGGCCAGTACCAATACACCAGATGTCTCTCGATCAAGGCGATGGGCCAGGTCTAGTTCTGGTGCTGAAAAGGCGATTCTGGCTGCATCAATCAAACCCCAGCCCAAGCCGCTACCCCCATGTACTGCCAAACCGGCAGGTTTATTCAATACCAGCAAGCCCTGGCCATTGAAAAGCACGGAGTCTCTGATTATGCTGATAACAGCTTCAGGAGGAGTTGACTGGCTTTTTTCTGCCAAATGAGCTGGTGGGATGCGCACCATATCGCCAGTTTCTAGTTTTTGAGAGGGTTTGGCGCGGCGACTATTGACACGTACTTGTCCGGTTCGAATCAGATTGTAAACTCTGGAACGCGGCAGGCCTTTCATTTCCCGATTAAGAAAATTATCCAGTCGCTGGCCATCTCGGCTTGCAGGTACTGCTATGGTGCGGCTTGATTGTTGCATTACGATTATCCTGTAAGCTATTGAATATATTTGGCCAGAGCATTATAATTGATAGATTCGCCAGAGTGAAAAGAATCTGATGAGAATTTGCTAGTATGAAGCGACATTATTTTATTTGTCGATATTAGCCAGGGTAGCTCAAGAAGTGTACCCCTGTGGCCAAGCCACAATAGGTCTGCAGCTTTGCAAGGTTAAACATGCAACGCCAGACATTACTAGAATTTATATGCAGATGAATACAATTTATCACCTGCCCTAGAAACCATAAAATGTGGTTTCACAAACTAATAGCGGTGTTCCTGGAGCGGAAATTCGATTCAGGTAAAGTCGGGAAAAGCCTTGGTATTTTAAATGCTGAAGCGAAAATGAAAAAGCGTTTAGGCTTATGGCCAACGCCCCGAACTAACAGTAATCAGCGCAGAATATTCACGCAATAGCGTGGTATATCTGGTGTTCTACTCTGGGAAAACCCGAGGAACACGCTAAAATGAAACGTATGTTAATTAATGCCACCCAG
>CAZEFU010000462.1:0-1644 GCA_964511515.1 uncultured Wenzhouxiangellaceae bacterium | reverse complement strand
GCTTATTATTTCAAAGAAGCCATTGAACTCAAACCCTATCAGTCAAATGCCTATTGGGGACTGGCCATATCGATGGAACATCTCGGCGAGCTGGAAGTGGCTTTGGGCGCAATGCGAACCTTTATTCATTTATCACCACCCAATGATCCGTTTCTGCGCAGGGCGCGTTCGGCCTTGTGGGAGTGGGAGTCCAGCCTCAAACGTGGCCCATTGCCTGAGGCAGAAAAAGAGTGGATCAAACGTCGTGGCCAAGAGTGGCAAGAGCGCAACAGTCTTGAAGCCGATGCCGCGGCAGCAGAAGAGCAGTCAATCGAACTGAATTAATCCGCTGACACAGACAAACCTTGGCTGATTTCTCTATCGCATACGTTGGTTCAGCGGAAGCGTTTTATCTGTGTGACTATTCAGCGTGACGCCAGCCTATTTCGACGGCGGTTTTTGCACCAACCAAGGTCTGTGTCAGGCTCTCAGGCATGATGGCTTTTGTTTCAGAGATGGCGATACGTCCACCCATGATCTCGGCAAACCGTTGTGGAAATAAAGGTACTTTCTCTGGCTCAGCATAACCATCGGAGAAAATAGGCAGCGTGGTTTGCAGCGAATATTTATCTGATGCGCCAAGGGTATGCAGCAGTTCATGGGCGATAATAAAATTATTCTGCGGCTTTGATTTATGATCTGCAAAGGCATGTACTACGCTGACCATGCCTTTTTGCAAGGCAGTTGAATGCGACAGGCGTTTATTGTTTTCCGGTTGATAATATAAAACAAATACACGAATATCAGGGCGTGGGCCAGTGTATTCATCAACAGCAAATGACCAATAACGTAACTGCAAACTCCACCAGATTGTTTTCAACACAGGTCTGTCTACAGGCGGTAGAGGTGGCATTTCATTAACAACGGGGCCAAGCCGGATTTCAACCGGGTCCTTTACATCAAGCCCGTAACGGCGGGTTTCGTCGGCAAAAAACTGTTGCACATCTGCAAAGTCAGTGGTTGAAATGATCTTGATATATTCATCAGCCGCCGGGCTGTTATCTGCATTCACCGGGTATACAACAACCCACAAAGAGTCCTGCCAGTCGGTAGAACGAATTGTCGTTAACCAGCTATCCAATGCCACCACAGCCAAAATGATTAATAGAATCAGTATGCGAAATTGTTTGAAATTAAAGCCAGAATTCGTGCTGGTTTTGATGTTGCTACTTTTGCTTGCCCCGGTTCCGGTTGTCAGGCGAGCCTTGGCATAAGCTACACCGCAACCGGGGCATTGCCAGTCCGGTGCCTGATCAGAGGGCTGGCGCTGGTAATGGCACTTGGGGCATAACAAACTTAAAGGCCGTTATTCTTTTTTCTTCAAAAGCGCTTCAAGCCCAGCAAAGGCTTTATGGCTGGCCCCTTCTTGCTGGACCTTATTATCGGTAGTGCCTTCACCATCCAGCAAACGCGAATGTTCATTGTCATGACAATACATGCACAGCAATTCCCAGTTACTGCCATCCTCAGGATTGTAGTCGTGATTGTGGTCACGATGATGAACGGTCAGCTCACGTACATTAGCACGCGTAAATTCACGGGCACAGCGACCACAGACCCAGGGATACATCTTCAGAGACTTCTCTCTATAGCCCTGCTCACGCT
>CAZEFU010000461.1:0-1644 GCA_964511515.1 uncultured Wenzhouxiangellaceae bacterium | reverse complement strand
ACTGATCGACACCTTGGAAATACTGGCCACCACAGAAAGCCGTCTGGGTAATCAGGAAGCCGCCGAAACTTATGCCTCAGAAGCCCTCAAGAGCCTCCAGATTTTATACCACTATCGCCCACAAGCTTTTGCCGTACATTATACCAGCTTACTCACCAATATGAGTTTGATTGATTTAACCTTTGGTGCATTAGACAGTGCGCATCAAAAAATGGATGAGGCTATTTTGCTCTTAGAGCCCCTATACCATCAGTTTCCTGATCGGTTTGCTACTCATTTGGCTGCCATATTTAATAACCGGGTGGAAGTTTATCTCACTTTACATCGTAATGAAGAGGCTATCCGCGACGCACATCGGGTTCTTTGTCTGTATCGTTCACAGCCTGGACAGGCTGCTAATATTGCAATGGCACTCAATACTCTAGCCAACACCCGAATGCAAAATGGGGATATTTTCAGAGCACATCGTAGCATACAGACCTGTATTAAATATTACCGCCCATTGGTAATAAAAGAGGCGCTTTTCAGGGTTGATCTTGCCACCTCGCTGGGAACATTCGCAGCCATTCTGGAGCAAGTGGATGATTTCGCTGGGGCACTTGCCGTATCAGAAGAAGCAATTCAATACTGGGAGCAACACGAGGGACGGTTGAGAGAAGCCCATCAACACAGTTACCTTCAGGTTGCCAAAGTGTATTTATCCTGCTTAATTGCGCTGGAAAGGTATGACCCGGCATTGGGTTGGGCAGATAAATTACGGGCTTATACCGGGAAGCACTCGCATCTAGGCGTACGTTGCATAGCTGAAGTATTAACCTTACATGCCCAGCTACTCAGTAGAATGGGACGAGACAGAGAGGCGATCCAAAGTGCTAAGGCAGGAGCCAACTACTACCGATCTTTATCCATCAATGACGTACCCGCTCATAAACTTGATCTGGCGGATTCTTTAACCAATCTTTGTTTTATACAGGCAAGTGTTGATTCTAAAGCTGCGTTAAACACGATTAAAGAAGCTGTGAAACTCTATACTGAACTGCCCAAGCCATTGGCAGAAGGTATAATCACCAACCATGCATTAGCCTTATTGAATCAAGGCAGTTTGGCGTATGAATGTGGTCAGAGTGATTTTGCAGTTGAAAGCTTGCAAGAAGCTTTACTTTATCAAAGGCAGCTGGTTGATAGTCAAGAGGATTGCTATGATGATTTATTGCTCATGTTACGAACATTGGCAGAGATTCAATTCAAGTTACACAAACCAGGTTTTTGGGTGACTGTGCAAGAGCTAAAGTCCCTGCTTAACAGCACACACAATACACCTGAGCTCATGGATTTACGCCAACAGTTAGAGACTATGGAAGCAAACTTTATAGATTCAGACAACGACTAATGAAAAGTAAATATGACGAATTTAAAGCTTAGAGTCAGAAGTGTTGCTCTGGATCCAATCAAAGTCAGAAGACGGGCAGAAAAGAGGGGATACAAAACCGCTCGTTGCCTTGAAGACGCTTACTTAAAACATATTAATGCTCGTTCCGGGGCGACTAACACAACACCCAGAAATGCCTGGAATGGAAAAAAACTGGATAGTACCAGAGCAACTGAGCTGGCTATATTTCTGGGTTTACATAATTATTATGATTT
>CAZEFU010000460.1:0-1645 GCA_964511515.1 uncultured Wenzhouxiangellaceae bacterium | reverse complement strand
AAGTTCAAGCTGAACGCTTTATTAGCTTAATTCTTAAAGAACCTTTTGATTATACTGAGTGGCAAAAAAAACTATGGCCTGATAAAAGCATTGAAGAAATCAGTAGTATGGCAATGAGAAATCACAGCGGTTAAAAACCCGGATCAAGCAAGACCCCGGTTAAAGACTGAAAACCCTATGAACATAAAAAATGTACTGCTGGTCGATGACGAGCCTGATATCCTGGAGCTGCTAGACCTGACCCTGTCAAGAATGGGGTTAAACACACAGACGGCAGCAACAGTAGCAGAAGCGCACAGTGCTTTATCACAACAACAATTCGACCTGTGTCTAACAGACATGAATCTACCAGATGGTAGCGGGCTGGATATAGTCAGGAGCATCCAGAATTCGGATAACAAATGCCCGGTTGCAGTCATTACGGCCTATGGCAGCATGGAAATGGCGATAGAATCACTCAAGGCAGGTGCGTTTGATTTTGTTTCCAAACCAGTTGACCTGATCCGTTTGCGATCTCTGGTTGAATCTGCCCTCAAAGTTAACAAGGAACAGCCCGCAACAACAGGGCAAATCAGGGACAGCCAGCTAACTGGTCACTCACCTGTAATAGAGAAATTACGTAAAACCATCGGCAAACTTGCAAGGAGCCAGGCACCTGTCTATATATATGGCGAATCAGGCAGCGGCAAGGAACTGGTAGCCAGAGAAATTCATCGGCTCGGCCCGAGGGAAGAAGCTCCATTTATAGCTGTTAACTGCGGCGCCATCCCGTCGGAACTGATGGAAAGCGAGTTTTTTGGGCATAAGAAAGGCAGCTTTACCGGAGCAACTACAGACAAGCAAGGCCTGTTCATGGCCGCCAACAGCGGTACCCTGTTCCTCGACGAGGTCGCTGACCTGCCCCAGCCGATGCAGGTCAAACTATTACGCGCCATCCAGGAACGAGCTATCAAACCGGTAGGCGAACAGCACGAAGTTGATGTTGATGTCAGAATACTTAGCGCCACCCATAAAAACCTGGCAACAGAAGTCGATAAAGGAAATTTTCGCCAGGATCTGTTTTACCGGCTGAATGTAATCCAGCTTGATGTACCCTCTCTTAGAGAGAGAAAAGAAGATATAAGCGAACTAACCGGCGTGTTTTTAGCAAAAATTGCTGAGAAATGGCAAGCAGAAGAAAAAACTCTTGGTACAGAGGCCATGAACAAACTGCAAAGCTACCATTTCCCGGGCAATGTCAGGGAACTGGAGAATATACTGGAACGCAGCGTAACCCTGAGCGACCACCAGCAGATCACAGTCGATGAGCTGGTACTGCCGGAACAAAGAATCGAACCAGCAGAACAACAGGACATTCATACTCAAGCAGAAAATACAATTCAGCCTGAAACAGGCAATCTGGTCGACAACCTCGCCGACCAGGAAAGAAACACAATTGTTCAGGCTCTTGAAGAAACCCGCTGGAACCGCACAGCAGCTGCGAAAAAACTCGGGTTGACACTCCGCCAACTACGCTATCGTCTGAATAAGCTAAATATCGAGTAATCCCCGTAGTAAGCTGAAAATACATGCTATTCCTAATCATTTCTGGATTTCGGCATATGAGGCTGTGTGAAAAGCTAGTGATTTAAGCACTTTATCCAGC
>CAZEFU010000459.1:0-1661 GCA_964511515.1 uncultured Wenzhouxiangellaceae bacterium | reverse complement strand
GCTGATGATATTAGAGAGAATTTCTTGCCTGAGTTATTGGCAAAATATCCTGATATCAGATACCGACTAGATGGCTCTACCGCTGCTCAAAAAGAAATAATCAAAGACTTAATAAATGGCGGAATGTTGGCGCTGTTCCTGATCTATGCACTGATGGCAATTCCGTTGCGATCATATCTGCAACCATTGCTTATTATGTCGGTGATTCCGTTTGGCGTTATTGGTGCTCTCTTTGGTCACTGGGTATTAAGTATCGATATAAGCATGTTGTCGGTGCTAGGCATTATTGCTCTAGGCGGTGTGGTGGTAAATGATAGTTTAATTTTGGTGGACTTTGTCAACCGGGGCAGGCGCAAAGGTTTGAGCGCACTTATTGCCGCCAAAAAAGCTGCCAGAACAAGATTCAGGGCTATTATATTAACTTCGCTAACTACCTTTCTTGGGCTCGCTCCGATAATTTTGTTTGAAACCAGTATGCAGGCCAAGGCCATAATTCCAATGGCTACATCATTGGCATTCGGGATATTATTTGCCACAGTCATAACTTTATTCCTGATTCCGGCTTTGTATCTTATTCAGGTAGATTTTCTTGAATTTACTCAACGTCTGTTCAAGCGTGAGAATAAACAGTCTGCAGTAGTAGGGAAGCTGTAAGCTTGATGAACTCTGTAAAAGAATTACTCAAGCAGGCACAATTAAAGTTAACTACAAGTGATCATGCATCTCTTGAGAGTGAGCTCTTGCTGGCGCATATTCTAGAAGTTGATCGTTCGTTTTTTTACGCGAACCCAGCCGCTGAACCAAGCTGGGCCCAAGTACAGCAGTTTGACAAGTTATTGCAAAGACGGCTTGCTGGCGAGCCAATCGCCTACCTGCTAGGGCAGCAAGAGTTCTGGTCAATGATGTTTAAGGTTAACTCAGCAACTTTAATTCCACGTCCAGAAACCGAACTATTGGTAGAGACAACCTTGGAACTACTGGCGCTTGAAAACTGCCGTGTAGCTGATTTGGGTACAGGCTGCGGCGCAATAGCACTGGCACTAGCTTCTGCAAGAACCGACTGGCAGTTACTTGCCACTGATATATGCTCCAGGGCTTTGCAGGTGGCGGAAGAAAATCGTCAGCAACATCATTTAGAGAATGTAACTCTACGGCGTGGTGAGTGGCTTGCTGCGATGGATGGCAAGTTTGATGCGATTATTTCGAATCCTCCATATATTGACGCAAATGATCGACATTTAGCTACTGGTGATTGCCGCTTTGAGCCTGTAATTGCATTAACGCCTGGTGCTGACGGCATGGCAGCTTTCAGGTTGATTTGTGCAGGCGCTGGGGAATATTTAAACCCTGGAGCATGGCTGTTATTTGAGCATGGCTTTGACCAGGCCGATCAATTGCAATGCATGTTGATGGCGGCTGGCTTTGAAAATATTCAGACCCGAAAAGACCTCGCAGATCATGATCGGGTTACAATTGGGCAATACAATTAATTGATAATTTACTAGAGTACGAATATGTCCAAACTGGAACGTCTATACCACCTGCGCGATATTCTTTCACAGGCGCGTGCGCCAGTTTCCAAGCAGTCATTGATGGAGCAAATTGCTTGCTCACAGGCAACCTTCTATCGCTTGATAAATGAACTGCGCGACTCATTACAG
>CAZEFU010000458.1:0-1664 GCA_964511515.1 uncultured Wenzhouxiangellaceae bacterium | reverse complement strand
CGGCAATTTCTCATATTTATTGCCAGAATGCGGCAAATTCCCAAGCATAATATAAATTCCAGTGTGGCTGAGATAATGGAACGCCTGTTTCTTACTGAAGTTGCCGAGCAGAGTATTGAAACATTATCCAAGGGTTTTCGGCGCCGAGTGGGTTTGGCACAAGCCATTATTCACGACCCGGCTGTACTGATTTTAGATGAACCTACCGATGGCCTTGACCCGAATCAGAAACGCGAGGTTAGGCGCTTGATTCGAGCAATGTCGAGTGAAAAACTAATTATTATTTCTACCCACATACTTGAAGAAGTATCTGCCTTATGTAACCGGGTAATGATTATCGCCAATGGTGAACTTAAGGCTGACGATACACCTTTGGGTTTATTGCACCAGTCTCGCTATCATCAGGCAGTAACACTGCGGGTAGATGATCCACAGGCAATTGCTTCAGCTTTAAGTAATCTGCCGCAAGCCGCCAGAGTTGAATTGCGCCACCAGGAATTAACAGTGTTCCCGATTGCAGGCGTCCAGCTATTGCCAGAGGTGAGTCAATTAGCTGACCAGCAGGGCTGGCAGGTGCACAGCATAAGACAGGAAGAAGGTCGGCTGGATGATGTTTTCAGGCGAATTACTACCGAGGTGCAGGCATGAATTTGGTTTTAGTTATTTGCCGAAGGGAGTTATTGGCGTACTTTTCAACTCCCATAGCCTTTGTATTCCTGCTGGTATTCCCACTTTTGGCAGCAGCTTTTGCCTTTTATTTGGGCAGCTTTTATGAGCGTGGCATTGCGGATCTGCAACCGTTTTTTCAGTTCCACCCCTGGATATATTTATTTCTAGTGCCAGCCTTATCAATGCGCTTATGGGCAGAAGAGCGTAATAGTGGCACGATGGAATTACTGCTGACTTTACCAGTGGCATATTGGCAAGCTGTTGGCGGCAAGTTCCTGGCTGCATGGCTGTTTCTGGGTATGGCATTATTGTTGACCATACCAATGTGGCTAACGGTTAATTATTTGGGCGATGCTGATAATGGCCGCATTTTTAGCAGTTACTTTGGTAGCTGGCTGTTAGCCGGCAGTATGCTGGCAGTTGGTTCCTGTATGTCTGCTCTTAGTCGCAATCAAATTATTGCCTTCATATTAACTTTAGTGGCTTGCTTTAGCTTGATGTTGACATCATTGCCAATGATTTTGAATTTCTTTCGCGGCTGGCTCTCGCAGTTCTGGCTGGATGCGGTTGCTCGCTTGAGCTTGGTTAGTCATTTTGATGGTTTCCAGCGTGGCGTAATTGACTGGTCAGAAGTGTTGTTCTTTTTGCTGATGATAGGGTTTTGGTTGTATGCCAGTGTCTTAGTGCTTGCAGGCAGGAGATCAAGATGAAGTCAACCCAGATTAAATCAGGTTTTATTCTGCTGGCTCTTGGCATAGCTGTACTGCTTTATGGTTTTCTAGTACCCGGTACGCTACCTGCTTGGCGTGCGGATATGACCCAAAACCAGCAATATTCAATTTCTCAAGGCAGTCAGGATATTCTTGCCAAGTTACCTCAAAAAATCACTCTAAAACTATATTATTCGGAAGCTGCGAGCCGAGAATTACCACAAATTCGCCAGTATGCTGCTGATGTCTGGAATTTTCTTCAGGAAATGAGTCAGTACGCCGATG
>CAZEFU010000457.1:0-1674 GCA_964511515.1 uncultured Wenzhouxiangellaceae bacterium | reverse complement strand
ATGCGCGGGTTGGGTACCGAATGAATTGGCTTCGTCGTGGAGCTGCCTCTATCTAGCGCCTGGAGTTTCAGCCGGTAAGCTTATTCCAATAGGAGGGCTCGAGGATTCTCCTGACCGTGACCGCGCCCCTGGCCATGAACTGGAAGGGCTGTTTTATTTCTTGAAAGATGTTCCTTTTAGTAAAATTATTCTTTTGATTCTCTGATGTAGCTTATTCCGCTTAGTTGGCTGAGCCCCGTCGGAGACGCTCTGCCGTATCGCCACTTTCAGGTTAAACAATCATTGCTACCGATTCGAAGCTCAGGCGGCCTTTGATAATTCCTGAGCTATTGCCCAGGGAAAACCTGCTATCTCCCTGGCTATTGCTGTTTTTGTTAAATTTGCGTTTTTGCCTTTGGCTATCAGGTAACTATATCTGCTACAAAGGCTACATTGAGCTTTCCAGGAAATATCAGTTATTCCTTTCGACAAGTTTTCCTGGCGCTTGCTGATGGCTCTACTTTTTCGTGCAGAAAACAGGTAGGCATGGGCTGCTGCCACCAATGCCTTCCGTACATGCCGATTACCAGTTTTGGTTATCGATCCCTTGCTCACTCGCTCACCACTTGAATGTTCAGAAGGTATGAGTCCAAGAAAAGCCATTAATTCCCTTGGGCTTTCAAAACGTGTAAGATCCCCTAGTTCTGCAGCTATGGTTGCAGCGACAATAAGTGAGATCCCACGCATTGACTGAAGGGACTGAATCAATTCATGTTGATGGCTATGCGTGGATTGATGCCTGACTTGCTCAGTTAAACGCTGAACACGATTGATGCAATCAGTCACTGTATCAATATACTTTTGCAATACAATCTGTTGAGCCGGATGTGATATCGAAATATCCGAAAGCCAATTAAAATAAGCTTTACTCCATTTAGATTTCCCGGTAAAAACTATGTCATGTCGTAAAAGAAATGCTCCCAGTTGTTGTTTGGAGACACGAAATGCCCGCACTGAATCTTCTCGGGCTCGTACTAAATCGCGTAGAGCCTCATCATCTTCAGTGGGAACATATACCTCGGTTAGTTCGCCTGCTCTGTGCAATTTTGCAAGAGACAGGCAATCACGTTTATCATTTTTTTGACGATTACCACTTTGACGAGGTATCTTGGATGGGGCTATCACAACACATTCAATTGCATTGTTGTTTAAATAGCGATAGATGCTGTATCCACAAGGGCCTGCCTCATATACAAACCTGAGCTCAGCGCCAGTTGATATAAGTTTACGAATAACTTTATTCAGTTGTTTCATGTCGTTATCAATCTTACCATAGTATCTGACCTCTCCAACGCGACCATCATCAGCGATACCAATTGAAATTGACTTTTTGTGGATATCCAAACCAATATATTTTACTATTCTTTTCATGACCTGCCACCTTGATTATGGCTCTGAGTTGTTGGTTGTTGCTTTCAACATAACCCACGTTCGCATGGTAGGCAGGTTTTTTTTGGTATCCTGTTAACCATGATATCTGGGCCCACTTATGATCAGCGGCGAGCGGCAGGCGGTCTAAAATAATTAACAATAACTTATAAAAATATACCTCTCTTGGTAACCTAATTTAGGATAAAATTTTGACCACCTTGAATAATTGTATTTTTGCCCAACATCTGCGTTATGCTTAAAATT
>CAZEFU010000456.1:0-1683 GCA_964511515.1 uncultured Wenzhouxiangellaceae bacterium | reverse complement strand
TACTGTGCAAAATTGGTATCCAGGGGATGAAAATGGCGTCGGTGGGATCTACAATTTCGTAACCAAGCGCGCCGATTGTCGTGAAGATGGCGCCAAGGTTAGCTGGACTCAAGTAGAAACCGGCTCTGCCTTAACCTGGAAATATCCATCCTGTGTACTGCGTGGTGATAACACAACCGGTGAGTTCTATTCGGTAGCACTAACTAACAACTACCAGCAGGCTGATACCGGTACCAAGATGATCCATCTGGGTAAAAATACCCGCAGTAAGATAATTGCCAAGGGCATTTCTGCAGGGCATGGCCAAAATACATATCGTGGTCTGGTGCATATTGGTAAAAACGCAAAACAAGCACGCAATTACACCCAGTGTGATTCCATGCTGATTGGTAAAACTTGCGGTGCCCACACATTCCCATACATCGAGGTTAAAAACCCAAGTGCCAAAGTAGAGCACGAAGCCACTACCTCAAAAATTGGTGAAGATCAGTTGTTCTACTGTTTGCAGCGTGGGATTAGCGAAGAAGATGCAGTTTCGATGATTGTGGATGGATTCTGTAAAGAAGTTTTCAGGGAGCTGCCAATGGAGTTTGCAGTTGAGGCTAAAGCCTTACTGGAGATTTCGCTGGAAGGCGCAGTAGGCTAGATGAGCGCTAAACAAATGATAAATATGAGCACAAAAATATGATTTTGGAAATTAAAAACCTACATGCAAGTGTAGAAGGCAAAGAGATTCTTAAAGGATTGAATTTAAGCCTTAAGGCGGGCGAGGTCCATGCAATTATGGGGCCTAATGGCGCGGGCAAGAGCACTCTGGGAAATGTCATAGCTGGCCGCGATGGTTATGCAGTGACTGCTGGTGAGGTGCTATTTAAAGGTAAGGATATTCTTGAATTAAGCGTTGAAGAGAGGGCTTGTGAAGGTGTGTTCCTAGCCTTTCAGTACCCGGTGGAAATCCCTGGAGTAAACAATACCTATTTTTTGCGCGCTGGTTTAAACGCCCAGCGTAAGTATCGTGGCTTGCCACCTTTGGATGGTGCGGCTTTTTTGCGCTTAGTACGAGAAAAACTCAAGGTGTTAGAGCTAAAAGACGACCTGCTCAAGCGTTCAGTTAATGCTGGATTTTCTGGCGGCGAGAAAAAGCGCAATGAAATTTTCCAAATGGCAGTACTGGAGCCAGCTTTGGCAATTTTGGATGAGACTGATTCTGGTCTTGATATTGATGCCTTGCAGGCGGTTGCCAGAGGAGTTAATGCCTTGCGTGACGAGAATCGAGCGATGTTAGTGATAACTCATTATCAGCGCCTGCTCGACTTTATCGTACCTGACCGAGTGCATGTACTAGCCGATGGGATAATCGCCCGTAGCGGCGGCCCTGAATTGGCACTAGAGCTGGAAGAGAAGGGTTATTCGTGGTTGAGTTCTGATGCAGCGGAAAAGGCAGCAACTAGCTAATGTCTACTTTGGCTTTATCTGAATTAATCTCGCTACCATTCGCCAGTTTGGCGGATGAACCGCAGTGGTTAAAACGGCAGCGCCAACAGGCTGCGGATTTATTGCAGCTTACAGGCTTGCCTGCAGATGGCAGTGAAGACTGGCGCTATTCATCACTGCGTGCATTACTTAAAAAACCCCTACAAGAGCAAGTAGTAGTAGAAATAAATGAGCAACAGTTATTCAGCC
>CAZEFU010000455.1:0-1689 GCA_964511515.1 uncultured Wenzhouxiangellaceae bacterium | reverse complement strand
AGATGTTTCTATTTTAGTTATGAAAAAGGGACGCTATCAAATGCCAGATGGTAAAATCTGGGAAGTAGGCTCTTTCCCTCTCAGTAACTTTCGGGATGCTATATGGTTTGATTCCAATTTTAACGTATATTGGAAGCCAATCAAATTCACGGCCCCTTTTCCAAATACTCCAAAGTTATTTCTTACTGCTCAGACTGCTAATGGTGGTCAAGCTATAACAGTACGTGTCAAAGACTTGCATACATCTGGATTTAAGGCAGGTCTTTTTGAGCAAGAGTCGTATATGAATGATGGCACTTCATCTGCTGGCCTATACGGACATGTGAATGAAGAAATTGGATATTTAGCTATTTATGATGGGCTTAATCACGCTGACCCAGCCCCATCAACTGGCTCAATCCCCACAGGTACCAGTACCAATATAAGTTATCAACTCACATCTCAGCCCGTCGGCTCCGAGTCGTCCCCTGGCAATATCTGGACAAATGTATTCGGAACTGAATATAGAGTCGAAGAAGAGCAGTCTTGGGATACTGAAACATATCATCTAGACGAAAAAATGTCGGAACTTAAAATCGGTTCTGGTCGTTTTGCTCAGGACACCTCTACTTCAGGTGGTAATACCGCAGCTATCCGTAAACATTGATTGCTGACATATAATCTGTAATACATGACCCCTGACTAAAAATTGGTCAGGGGTATCATAAGAGCGTACTCTACCTGCCCGCTCCAGCTCTCATGCTGAATTGGGTCTGGCTAATCCAGCTTTTGCCAGCGCAAACGATTAGCATTAGTAACCACAGTCACCGATGACATAGCCATCGCAGCACCCGCAATCATCGGGTTTAACAGGATACCAAACAGCGGATACAGCAACCCCGCAGCCACTGGAATACTCAAAACATTATAGATAAAAGCCCCTAACAGATTCTGCTTGATATTGGTCAAGGTTGCCCGCGACAATTTCATCGCTTCCGGTACTTTTTGCAGAGATCCCTGTAACAACACAATATCCGCACTTTCAATGGCTACATCAGTGCCGGTACCAATCGCCATACCCACATCCGCTTGAGCCAGAGCAGGCGCATCATTGATACCATCACCGACCATACCCACAGTCTCGCCCTGTTTGCGTAACTCTTCTACCACCTTGGCTTTATCTTCAGGCAACACCTGTGCTCGAACCTCGCTGATACCCGCCTGCTTAGCAATTGCCTGAGCGGTAATTTCATTGTCCCCGGTCACCATCAATACGCGCACACCCATTTCGCGCAACTCGGCAATGGCTTGCGTAGAATCCGCTTTGATCGGGTCAGATACAGAAATAAGTCCTACTACAGCTTTATCTGCTGCCAGTAACATCGGTGTCTGACCTTGAGCGGCATAGTCATCCAGTTTATCGGCAAACTCTCCACAATCCACATTTTTGGATTGCATCAATGCCAGATTACCAAACAGTACCGCTTGCTTACCGACTTTAGCCGATACGCCATGACCAGCAATGGCTTCAAAGCCTGTGGCCTTAGTCCAGGTAACTTTCTGCTCCTGTGCTTTAGACAAAATCGCTTCAGCCAAAGGATGCTCAGAACCCTCTTCAATGGCCGCTGCCAACTTTAATACACGAGCTTCAGTCCAATTCGATTTAAAATCAATCGCGGCAACCGCAGGCTTGCCTTCAGTCACCGTTCC
>CAZEFU010000454.1:0-1692 GCA_964511515.1 uncultured Wenzhouxiangellaceae bacterium | reverse complement strand
TAATTGGTGTTATTTTTGTCACACTCATTGGCTGGCGTTTACTACCAAAAGAACGACTAAAACAAAATGCCGCAACCAAACTTTATGAAGTCGGTAATTACATAACCGAACTAAAAATTCCCGACAATTCCCCACTGGTTGGCACTGTTCTTAAAGACCTCACTGATGATGAAAGCTGGGAACTTGCCCTGATTGGCATCGCTCACCCTAACTCATTAATATCCCAGCCAGTAGCCAGCTACCACTTCAGGAGCGGCGATGTTCTTATTTCACATGGAAAAGCAGAGGATCTTAGTGACCTGATCGATCGTTTCAAACTTGAATTACAATCAGCTTCTGGTGTATTGCACGATGTTGCACCTAGCCAACTCACCCTTTTTGAGGGAATTGTTTCTGATACATCCAGACTCGTTGGTCGAGGCCTGCCATTTTTACGCAGAAGGAGTTCTGGCTCGCTCGCCCTGCTTGGGCTCTCTCGTAGTGGTGAAACATTTAGCAAACGCCTGCGCCGGGTAAAATTCAAAGTAGGAGATGTGCTGCTACTCCAGGGTAAAATCGATGAGACTGAAAACAATATTGCCCAATTTGGCCTACTACCGCTTGCTCCCCGCGAATTATCTTTAGGACAAAAGAAAAAGCTGGGTGTAGCAATTGCTATCTTTGCGGCAGCAATAGCTGCCGGATTATTCAACCTGATACCTCTATATATTGCATTCCTTATTGCAATATTTGCCTATGTACTACTCGACATTTTACCTGTTCGTAATATTTATGATGAAATTGACTGGCCAGTTATCATTTTACTAGGGGCAATGATCCCTGTTGGCCAGGCACTCGAAAATACAGGGACCACAACCATAATGGCAAACAGTTTAATTAGCATGACAGGAGGATTATCAGTCCCGTGGATTTTGCTAATTATTCTGGTTATAACCATGTTTCTTTCAGACATCATCAACAACGCTGCAACTGTACTGGTAATGGCCCCTATTTCAATTAGTCTTGCCAACCAACTCCAGGTTAATACCGACCCTTTCCTGATGGCAGTTGCCGTCGGTGCATCATGTGCCTTCCTTACACCAATCGGGCATCAATCAAACACATTGGTAATGGGGCCTGGTGGCTACAAATTCAGCGACTACTGGCGCATGGGACTACCACTGGAAATCATAATTGTGGCTGTATCTGTCCCGCTGATACTCTGGGCATGGCCACTATACGGCTAAGCATAAAACTCCAGGAACCTCTAGCAATTAACCAGAACGTAACTGCTCAGCACTTCATGATTTTGGCTTGGAACTTGTAAATAGACCCACATTGATACAGCTCAATGCAGGTTAAACCTGGAATCCTCAGTTGGGCGGCCTGCATGGTGGTTCTGAGTGCCCGGCTGAGAATTCCAGGTTAAAGACAAGCTATTGCAGAATAGTCTATAATCGTATTTTTATCTTGAATGAAACGCATGAAACAAACAGACATCGTTATAATAGGCGCAGGTCCAGCCGGGTTAAGCTTCGCTTGCTCACTGGCAGACACCAACCTTAATGTTCTTCTCATTGAGAAAGCACCAAAAAAGTCACTGGTAAACCCTGCTCCAGATGGCCGCGAAATTGCGCTTACTCATGCATCTTACAAAACCATGAATGCAATCGGTGCCTGGCAACGCATGCCCGATACAGATGTAGCCCCAAT
>CAZEFU010000453.1:0-1703 GCA_964511515.1 uncultured Wenzhouxiangellaceae bacterium | reverse complement strand
ACTGGGCGGAGGACGACCTCCGCTCAGTAAATGCTCAAATTGAGTATTTGCTGCGTGAGTCTTTACGTAAGTCTGGCAGGCTGGCTGATAAGAAGTCCACCAGCGGCGCAAGTAAGGGTTGCTAAAGCGACTCTATAAAGCCTGATAGCTCCTGGGCGCATAGATGTGGATATTCAAGCATTGCTACATGGCCAGTTTTGGCTGGCATAATTAGCTTCGCATTTTGCATCATGTTGCGTAAAACCACAGCTCCTGCTGGGTTTAGAACAGCATCAGATTCCCCCCAGAAAATCAAAGTTGGAGTACTGACTGCATGCAGTAATTCTTCTATTGGCCGGCTGTCTTTCATCATATTGAAGAAAATCCAATCTTCAGCCTTACCAATCGAGCTAATCTGTTTTATGGTTCGCTTTTTAACCGGAGTAGGGATGTGCGGCCCATCTCCATAAAAACAGTTATTGAGCAGTTCGTCAAGATCTGCCATGTTTTTAACTTTAAGCGGGTTTTCGCCACGCTCCAGAGCTGTTTGAAATTTGATTAGTGGTGGCACTGAGGTGACATTGGCTGGAGAAAATAGAATAAGCCCCAAAACTTTATTCTCAAATAGGTAGGTATATTGCCCAGCTATGTAGCCACCCATAGAATTACCGGCAAGATAGAATTTATTAATACCTAGGTGCTTGAGCAGTTTATCTAGTCGCCAGGCTTGCGCCTTAATGCTGTAATCGGTTTTATTCGCATATTGGCTTGTACACTTGCTTTCACCAAAAGGTGGAATATCAGGAATGATTAAGCGGTAATTTTTAAGCCATGGAGTCATCATTACCCAGTTATTTGAGTCTCCATTGTAGCCGTGGATCATAACTATTACAGGTAAGTCTTCCGTGCCTGACTCCAACCAGTGCCAGCTGCAGCTATCAATTTGGGTGGTTTTGCTCTTCAAGCCTAAACGATAATTATTAAAACGGATTAATATGTTGGCAATAAAAATTGGAAAAAGCATCCATACAAGGCTCGCCAGCAGAGCTAAAATCAAGATTATTGTTAAGTTAGGGTCCATTATTTATGTTGGTGATTGCCGCGTACGGGTTTATCATAGTACATGACCATAAAGTATGCCACAGGATGGCAAAAGGATGCCCCATGAAGATTAAGTATTCTATATTGACTATATTACTTCTCAGCCTAAGCCAATTTGTGTCTGCAGAGCAGTTTGGAGTACCGGAAATTGCCTCTGATAATTCCTTTCCAGTGGTAGTGCTGGAAACCAGTGAAGGCAATATAAAAATTGAGTTAAACCGGAAACGTGCTCCCGTGACAGTAAATAATTTTCTTCGGTATTTAACTGAAGGGTTTTATAACGGTACTGTATTTCACCGGGTAGTCTCAGGCTTTGTAGTTCAGGGTGGTGGTTACTATGAGAAATTGAAAGATCGGGACATCCACGCAGGAATCATCAATGAATCAGGCAATGGGCTTGCGAATAATTCATACACAATAGCAATGGCTAGGCAAGAAGATCCACATTCAGCCACTTCACAGTTTTATTTCAACCTGGTAGATAATGATGCCCTTAACCCAAGCAGCAAGCGTTGGGGTTATACAGTTTTTGGAATTGTGGTTGAAGGCGAAGAAATTATCGATAAGATTGCTGCAGTCAGCGTACATACAGATCCTGTTACGAGCTTTCAAAATGTGCCGGT
>CAZEFU010000452.1:0-1704 GCA_964511515.1 uncultured Wenzhouxiangellaceae bacterium | reverse complement strand
CTGGGGCTTTTGCCCCGGCCATTTTTTTAGCTGGAATATTGAGAGCTTTTTAAACCAAGCTCAGAGCAGAATAATTAGCAGAGTGCTGCTTATTCATTAATCCAGCACCAATGCCAAGGCTCCCAGGCAATCCCGTGGGGGTTGTCTGGCGGATAGGAAAGAGTAAAGCCGTAATCAGAGGCATTATTGTTAAGCCAACGATAGGTGGCTGTTTCAGCGAATGATTCTTCTAAGGCATTGACAGTCTCATCAGTAATATCGATAGCTCTACCACTATGATGTTCGCTAAATCCAGGGGCTGCTGAAACTTGTAAGATCTGTTCTATTGATTGCCCTTGAGCGAGCTTTTTTTGCAGTAACATGGTTTGGTATGGAGTGCTGCGATAAGCTGACACTGGCAGCAATTTGATATTGTCGATTTCTGCATGGTGGCACATCATACTCCAAGCTGCTGCTGCCTCAGTAGACATGCGTTGCGGCCTTTGCCAGCAATCCTCGCCAATATCGGTAAGTTCATCAGCATCAATCTGCAGTGGAAGGGCTCTGTTAATGCCGTAGTCGTCAGGAATACCAAGCTGTTGGTTGCTGCGCATAAGATTGCGCAGTGCTGTACTCATCCAACCCCGTAGGCTGAAAACATACTGATCGTCAATGGCGATAAGGTGCTTTGAGCCGAGGCTCTGAAAAAATGACTTGCTTGTATTGCTTTCCAGCAGCTGGGTCTTTAATTCTAATTTGCAGCAGCCGTAATCAAGCAGTAACCGGGATAAGCAACGGAATAATCTGCTGCCCATTCCTTGCCGCCGGAATGACTCATTTATGTATATCGCCTGGAATTGATTGCTGCGATCAAGCGTAAATGCCCAACCAATAATCGTATCGTTCTGACAGGCAAGCAGAACGGGGATATGCCTGTTTGATATAAGCTCCTCACGCAGAGTCTCAGGCAGCCTACCCGACCAGTCATTACTGGACCAGAGTGGCCGTATTTCCATCAAACAGGCTCGGTGTAAATCTGATTTACGAGGTTGCTTTTCATATAGAGTCCGGAAGATTTAAGCTCCCAACAAGGATGCTCCGCTCTTGATCAGGTAGAAGAAAAATATTGCCAGTATTGCGCCCGCTGGCAGGGTGATTAGCCAGGACATAAAGATATTGCCTACAACCCGCAGATTAAGAGCGCCTAAGCCACGCGCCATACCTACACCTAGAACAGCGCCTACCAGTGTGTGGGTGGTAGATACGGGGATGCCAGTTCCTGAAGCTAAAACCACCACAGAAGCTGCAGCAAGTTCGGCGGCAAAGCCCCGGCTTGGAGTTAATTCTGTGATTCGTTTACCAACAGTAGCAATTACTTTACGACCAAACATTGCCAGGCCCAAGACAATACCAACACCACCAATTAACAGAATCCATTTTGGTAGAACCGATGTTTGTGCAAGCTCGCCGCCACTGCTAACAATTGAGTACACCGCAGCGAAGGGCCCGATAGCATTGGCAACATCGTTCGAGCCGTGCGCGAAGGCCATGCCACAGGCGGTGAATACCATCAACACACCAAATATTTTCTCAACATTGGTGAAACGGAAGTCGGCATCGTCATCAGGCGAGAAATTAATTCGCCTAATAATAAATATACCAATTGCCATCGTTGCCAGGCCGATCAGGAAAGAATAACCATATGTTTCGGTGGTAGTCAGTTCC
>CAZEFU010000451.1:0-1708 GCA_964511515.1 uncultured Wenzhouxiangellaceae bacterium | reverse complement strand
GGCGAGAGTAAAAATAGCGTAATTTTCTCTGTTTTTAAGGAAAGTAGAGAAAATTCAAGCATTTTTAATCCGTCATACCTTTCGTACAAAGGTTTCAGATATATATTATTAAAGAATTGCTCGAATATAGGGTAAAAGCAAAGCCGCAAGACCTAAAACAGCCATGTAACCCACAATGTCTGTAATTGTTGTGAGTAAAACACTGCCTGCGAGTGCAGGATCAATTTTTAATTTTCGTAACAGGATTGGTAATAATACGCCAGCCAACGGTGCAAGTAATAAATTAAGTAACATGGCAATTGCCATGACAATTCCAATACCTACGTCGTGGAATATGAAGACTGAAATAGCAAATACGACTATGGCCCAGATAACTCCATTAATAAACCCTAGCAATAACTCTTTTATGAGTAATGACCTTGTGTTGCTTTTAACGATTTGACCCAAGGCTATACCACGAATAACCAAGGTTAGTGTTTGACTGCCTGCAATTCCGCCCATGCTGGGTACGATGCTCATAAGAACGGCAAGTGCTATGGCGGCTTCAAGTGTTTCGGTAAACTGCTTGATTACCCATGCTGCCAAGAATGCAGTTAATAGGTTTGTACCAAGCCAAAGTGCACGTCGTTTCACACTGGTTAGTACGGGGGCGAAGAGATCTTCTTCTTCGTGTAAGCCTGCCATGCCCATCATAGAATGTTCGGCTTCATCACGTATGACATCAACAACATCATCGACTGTTATTCTGCCTAATAGCTTTCCTGTGCTATCAACAACAGGTGCCGTGACTAAATCTCTGTCTTCAAATAAACTAGCAACTTCTCTGCTCGACATATTTGCTGGAATAGCAGGGAAGTCATTATCGATTATAGTCTGAAGTATTTCTTCTGGTTGATTAGTTAACAGATCAGATAGTAAAACTATTCCTAAATATTTTTCATATTTATCAATGATAATCAATGAGTCTGAATGAGAGGGTAGCTCGTCCTGCATTCGTAGATAACGTAAGACTACATCGACACTAACATCAGCGCGCGTTGTGAGCACTTGGGTATCCATCATGCCGCCAGCTGTATCTTCGTCATAAACTAAAACAGCTTCAACACGTTGGCGTTGCTGACGACTTAAGCCAGCGAGTGTTTGCTCGATTAATGTATTAGGTAAGCTTTGAATAAAATCAGCTATATCATCGACATCAAGATCTTTGACTGCATCAATCAGTTCGCCAGACTTCATTCCTTCAACTAGATTAGCGCGTGCCTTTTCACCTAGTTCTATAAGTGTTTCACCCTCATTTTCAGGTTCAATTAGTTCCCAAAGAAAGCGGCGGCGAGAGGGAGGGGAGGACTCAAGTAAATGGGCAATCTCACCCGGGTGCATGGCATTAATCATGCTTTTAAGCTGAACTAAAGATCCAGTCTCTATTACATCAGATAGACGCTCAAGACGTTCTTCAGTATTTTGGTGTACTTGATTTTCCATGCGAGCACTAAAGGATTTAGAATTGTGCTAAGTCTAGCAGAAAAGCAGTGGAATATTATAATGATAGAGAGGAATACTAGAATAAATAGTGAACAATATTTAGTGCTGTTTTAAGAGAGTTCTCGATGCTGAATAATGATGGAATCTTTATAGGTTTCAGAAAAATGGGCGGCTAGCTTTTCTGTTAAATAAACAGAACGATGATGCCCGCCAGTACAGCCTATAG
>CAZEFU010000450.1:0-1708 GCA_964511515.1 uncultured Wenzhouxiangellaceae bacterium | reverse complement strand
GGAATATTTTCGCGGTAGCGGAATTATCGTGCGGCAGATCGAATATATGGATGTGGGTAACTTAAATCATTGGAAACCTGAAAACACTGTTAGATCTTCTGATTTGCACAAGCTCATCCACCAGAAATGGCCAATCGAGGCAATTGCGGAGAATTACCCAGGCGAGGTTGCACAGCGCTGGAAGTATGTAGATGGTGAGGGAGAGATCGGTCTTATCTCCTCAGTTAGTGAACCTTTTTGCGGTAGTTGCAGTAGAGCGCGTTTATCTTCTGACGGGGTGTTATATAATTGCCTTTTCGCGACTCAGGGCTTGGACTTGCGCAGCCCGATGCGCGAGGGTTCCACTGATGCAGAGCTAGCTGAAATGATTGCCGATGCATGGAACTCTCGCCGAGATCGTTATTCAGAAGGGCGTAGTCAGGCAAGTGTGGCGCGCTCCAGAAAAGTAGAAATGTATTACATTGGTGGATGAAATGTTTAGTCATATAAATAAAGATGGGCAGCCGGGTATGGTTGATGTTGGTAGTAAGGCCATTTCACGGCGCACTGCCCATGCGCGCTGCTTGATCCAATTACCTACTGAGCTTGCTTTAGCTTTGCGTGACGGCGATATGCAAACCAAAAAAGGCCCATTGCTTGCAACTGCCATAATAGCCGGAGTGATGGCCGCTAAAAATACTCACCAACTGATTCCCTTATGCCACCCAATCCCGCTTGATGATTGCCAAATTACAATTGAACCTACTGTTGATAACTGTTTACAAGTTGATGCTGTAGTTGCTGCAAATTACCGTACTGGAGTGGAAATGGAAGCACTCACCGCAGTTAGTGTGGCGGCATTAACGGTTTTTGATATGTGTAAATCAGTAAGCAAAGGCATAATTATTCGAGACACCAAATTGATAGAGAAAACCGGTGGCAAAGCAGATTTTAAAGCGGCTGAACAAGATGATTAAATCAGCGCCTGTTTATGGTTTGATTTTAGCTGGCGGAAAAAGTCAGCGAATGGGTCATGACAAAGCAGTAATTAACTATCACGGCAAACCCCAGATTCAATGGGCGTATGAATTACTCGCGCGCCATCTTACTGAGGTTTTTGTATCCGTTCGAACTGATCAGCAAAGCGAACCCATTCGCGCAGCTCTGCCACAGATTCAAGACATGGGGCTAACTAATGGCCCTCTCGACGGCATTGCCTCTGCCCAGCAAACTCACCCACAAGCCGCATGGTTGGTAATTGCCTGTGATCTACCCTGGTTGAATGATGCCAGTATTGAGTATTTATTAGCCGAGCGCGACCCAAGCAAGATGGCATCAGCTTTTGTTAGTGTGCATCACTCAGGGCTGCCAGAGCCACTATGTGCAATTTGGGAGCCTGCTAGTCGCGCTATTATTGATGCTGCTATTGCAATTGATCGCTGCTGCCCACGGAAAATACTGATAAATACAGAAATTCAGCTGGTAAAGCAGTTAGACCCACGCTCGATGGATAATATAAATCATCCCGAGGAGTTAGCCCGCATATTTCACCAAGGCGGACCCTAAAATGAAAAATTTAATGTGTATTAAAGAGCTTGGGTATGAGCGGGTCTGCTTGTGGCTAGAGTATGTCCTATCCGGTTTTGCCCTGCATCTGCCTTCACATTTTGGCCAATCCTTCTCAAACCATAGCTATCGCTATGCTTTTTCGAACGATCGACCAAACTGT
>CAZEFU010000449.1:0-1714 GCA_964511515.1 uncultured Wenzhouxiangellaceae bacterium | reverse complement strand
GATATGCCCTCTTCATCTTGATCGCGGCGCAGATCCATACCCCGAATGTCATACCAGGCCCGCATTGGCATGCCACCATTTATTGTTACCGGCATGGTGGTTGCATGTGGAAATATAAATCTGATTCCGGCTGTTTTCAGTTCATCTGAAAGACCAAGCTGGGCAACAATCGGCTCAAAGTCATGGCCATCAGCGCCCAGACCATGCAACCAGATTACTGAAAACTTAGGTTCAGCATTAGTTTCAACCACCACACAATCAGAATATTTTTGTTCGCTCAATTTGCTCTCTCACTATATTAACTATCACATCACCACTCAATAATAACGATTATAGCTTGTCGTAGCACGGTATATTGAAGCGTGAATTCCTAAGTAGCCGCTGCGTAATATTAAGTAGATACCAGATGTCGGTGTTAAACTATAAACTTCAGGGCAATTTGCCATCTAAGGAAGCCTATATGCACAGCAAACTAATTTTATTAATGGTTTTACTAGGGCTTAGCGCATGTGGGCAAAAAGGCCTGTTATTTATTGAGTCTGATGCAAGCACCGAGAAGCAGGAAACACAGCAATCTGAAAACCCTGTCACCAATGAAACACCGAGCGATAGCTAATGCAACGCATACCAGAACCTGAGTTGATGGATAGCGAGGCACAAACATTAGCTTATGCCCAATCTAATTTCTCAGAATCCAATCAGATGTTTGTTGATATGTTGCTCGCCCGCTTTCCCGATCTGGCAACAAACGGAACTGCCTGGGATCTCGGCTGCGGCCCTGCTGACATTACTATGCGGCTAGCAGCAGCACTGCCCGATTGGAAACTAACCGGAGTAGATGCCGGAGCCAATATGCTGCAACGCGCCCGTGAAGCTCTGAAAAACAGCCCACAAGCTGAGCAAATAACACTCAGACAAGCCTATCTTCCCGACCCGCAGCTTCCTGCAGCTTGTTGCGACCTGTTGCTAAGTAATAGTTTGCTGCACCACCTACCTAATACTGACAGCCTCTGGCAAAGTATTGTGCATCTTGGGAAAAGTGGCAGCAGCATAATGGTGATGGATCTTAATCGACCAGCATCTACCAGTATTGCCAGAGCCTTGGTTGATACCTATGCGGCAGATGCTCCAGAAGTATTAGCGACTGATTTCTATAACTCCCTGCTCGCTGCATGGACAGTAGAGGAAGTTAAACAACAACTTGAGAAAAATGGACTGGGGCATCTACAAATTGAAACCCCTACCGACCGACATTGGGTAGTAAGTGGTCATTTGGCATGAGCTTAAAGTTTCATAAAATGCACGGACTGGGTAACGATTTTATTTTAATTGATAACCGTAGCCAAAACTTCAAAGCAGAAGCAAATCTAATCCAGCGCATGGCAGATCGACATAGTGGCATTGGCTGCGATCAATTACTCCTGCTGAATCCACCAGAACATTCTGAGAACCACCTGGATTTTCGGGTATTTAATGCCGACGGTAGCGAAGCGGAGCAATGCGGCAACGGTATGCGTTGTATTGCCATGTATTTGGCGATGTCTGGCGAACTTAGCGATGAGAGCGTGCAAATTGCGGGGACAGCAGGACCAGTGGAGATCTGTTGGCAGCAACAAAACTCCAGAGCCAGAATCAACATGGGAGAGCCGCAATTTAACCCAGAACAGATACCTTTGAACACAGATAAGCTTGCATCTGCAGATGATTTCTTATG
>CAZEFU010000448.1:0-1725 GCA_964511515.1 uncultured Wenzhouxiangellaceae bacterium | reverse complement strand
GTCAGCCAATATCGCCTTATCTGGATGAAAAGTAACTATAATTGCCGAGACATAATTCAAGCTCATACTAAATTTAAATGCCAAATTAATAAAACTGATTTCATACTAATTAACGGCCTCACCTCTTTGAGTAATAGTTGCAAGCTTTTTATGACTGATATCTATCCATCAGCTAGCGAAAGGGTTTTCTTCTTTAACCAATTTCCACCAGGAATCTATCAGTACATTCCTGAAAAGACGTAGAATTAGTCATCTTCTCATCCACGTCCAGCAACCATCTGCCGAACTAATATTCCATCATAACGGTTTTTTAATTCGAAAATATTAGAGTTTCTTAAAACAACCTAATTCAATACCAAACGGCTGAAAATGTACACCACGAAAGCCCGCTTAAATCTTTAAATTAAAGTTCTTCACATTGAATTAATCATTTTATATATTTTGAACTAAGTATAATTTAAAAGCGCAGAGAAAGTTGAAAAATCAACTAAAATATAAGCATTCAGCTCACCTTACTTTATGATTGCCTTGTAGCAAAAAATGAATTACAAATAGTTTCTTTAGGTTGATTGATAGAAGGTGGCTTCAAAATAAAATTTACTACTTCGCCAAGGCTGTCATCCCAATCTCCGGAATTATCATAAATATCATTGATTGCACGTTGGCGAAGGGGAGCCAATTCATCATAGTGGTCTAACGCATATGATAATGTATCCGCCAAGCAGGATACACTTGGCTCTGATAGCAAACAATTTTCTCCATCTTTTAACAACCAGGTGTTGGCCTGGTTATAATTGGTTACCACAATTGCACCACAAGCCATAAGTTCAAATGGCAAATAAGATGGGTGCTTAGTCATCATCATAACAAAACCAGCGTGACAACTGCGATAGAGATTAGCAGTCTCTTCGTAAGGCAGCATGCCAATGATACGCACAGCATTATCCAAACCATATTCTGCAGAACTCCAGCCTGCTCCAGCACATATAATATCAACTGCATCACCATATTTATGCTTCAATTGCTGCAGAGCTGCTGCTGCCAGTTCGAAGCCGTTACGCGGCGTACCAGGACGTGCATAGTAGAACAGTCGCTTTGGGGACATAGATTTTTTTTCTGTGCTTGGATAAAATACTGTTCTGTCGATGGTCGGCTTGAGAACAACTGCACAACCTCCGTAGTCCCGTTCATAAATCTCTTTAAGTGATTGAGTATTTGCTATACCATAAAAGCCAAAGCGATAGCTAAGTTCAGCCTGAGCATAGGTACTACCTGCTGGATAGAAAGCAGGTTCAAAATCTTGAATCATATAGAATTTATAGCCAGTATTTTTTACACCAAGCAGCTCATATGCAGTTGTCCATAGAGTTGCCACAGAGTAATCTGCAGGAGGAATATTAATCCTTGCTTCTGCTGTATCGAGTACAAATACTTCGGCTCGCGATAAAGAGGGAAAGGCTTGCTCTATACTGGCACTTACTTCAGCCACGTTGGCAATGCCACAAATCAAAATTCTCTGTCTGATCCCATGACTACGTTGCATGAACTCAACAAGACGAAGTATCGTCATTATCCCGCCATAAAATGGATTGTCAAATGGAGGGAGATACCAGTTGCATATTTGATCCTTAACATTAGCTGTAACTCGTTCTGGATATTGTTGCTGTTGATGCATCTGTTCAGGAGTGCAATCTATGATTTTTGCAAGCTGTAAAGCATCACTGG
>CAZEFU010000447.1:0-1726 GCA_964511515.1 uncultured Wenzhouxiangellaceae bacterium | reverse complement strand
CTCTATGGCCGCCTTCTCAGCTATATCACCCCGGTCATTGAACTGGGATTGAAACTCTGGGTCGCCAATGCCTTTTTTAAATCAGGCCTGACCAAGATACAAAGCTTTGACACTACAATTATGCTATTTGAATACGAATACAACGTGCCGCTACTCTCGCCGACACTGGCAGCCTACATGGGTACCGCAGCGGAGTTAGTTCTACCGGTGCTGCTGGTCATCGGCCTTGCCGGACGTTACTCCGCACTGGCTCTGTTTTTGTTCAATATTGTCGCCGCCATGTCCTATCCGGATATTAGCGCGATGGGACTCAGCCAGCATGCATTATGGGGCATGGCATTGTTGATGCTTTCACTTTATGGCCCGGGAAAGCTCTCACTGGATCATCTCATCTGCAAAAGGTGTTCATGTGCGGATTCCTAAGTAAGTTTATAAAAACAGGGACGTTTGGAACCATCAGGAACCGCTGAATTTAAATATCCTGCGCCTTATCCGATAACAATTCACTGCAAACATGCTCAGCAAAACCTGCACCGGCTTCAGCATATAAATTAAACGCTGCATGCACACCGGCCTGTTTCAGGGCTTCAATTTCATCTGCATATCTGGCCACCCCCGCCACCTTGCCTGTATAACCTGTTTCTTTCAGCTGCCTGACAGCAAACAGATTTTCCTTCGCGTTGGGCATCGCCAGCATTATCAGTTTAACATTCTGCAGATTCATATTTATCCGGCTCCAGAAATCTGGATCAGTCGCACTGCCTCGAATCACATTTAAACCTGCTGCATTTAGCTTTGTAACTTTTGCGTCATCATAATCCACGCCAAGGACTTTCTCATCAACACGTTGTCGAAAGCTCTCATAGGCTCCACTACCAACACGGCCCATACCAAAAATTATGACACTGGCATCACCTGAGTTTATATTGGCTTCTTCATCAATATGTTGAGCCGTTTCAAAGCGCGATAACAAACCACGCATCTTTGCATACAATTGATAAGACACGCTATTTAACGGTGCAGCCAGGATAAACGTTAAAGAAAGAGCAATCGCAATAATGATCAGCCACTCGCTACCCAACCATAAATTACTAACGCCGACAGCCACCACAATCAAACCAAACTCACTATAATTAGCCAGACTCAATGACCCCAGCAACGAGGTTCGCGCACGCAAATGGAACTTACTCATTAACAGAAAAAACAATATTGTTTTGAAGGGGATAATCAGTAATAACAGCACCCCAATGGCAACAGCATCCCAGCTCAACGGACCGGATAATCCGATAGAAAGAAAGAACCCTACCAGAAATAAATCTTTGAAGCCCAGAAGCTGACGCGCCAGCTCAGGAGCTCGCCCATGACTGGCCAGGACCATTCCCAGAATCAATGCGCCCAGATCGCCTTTAATGCTGACAAACTCAAACAACTGCGCGCCGCCCAGCGCCAACGTCAAGCCAAACAGAATTTGTAACTCACCATGACCTGAATTTTCCAGTATTTTAAACAGCAAGGGCCGAAATGGAATTAGGGCCAGCAGACCCAGCGCCCAGAATGAAGGGATCTTGCCGGTTGAAGCCGCAAGAAAAATCACAGCGGCAATATCCTGCACAATCAAAATACCAATGGCAATTCGGCCATACAGGGAATTCATTTCACCCTTTTCATCCAGCACCTTGACCGCAAACACGGTACTGGAAAAACTCAGGGCAAAAGCAATCAGAGC
>CAZEFU010000446.1:0-1729 GCA_964511515.1 uncultured Wenzhouxiangellaceae bacterium | reverse complement strand
CACCGGCGTTAAAATGGATACCATTGGTGGTTGATCCAAAATAGGCTTTGCCTGGGCTCATCCCATTTCCGTTACAGATGATCTGATGTGCTGGAACTAAACTACTATTTAACGTGACCGTTGTATTAGCCGTTGGACAGACAACAGCTACATATTGTGTATTGGTTGGTAATCCAAACCGGATCCCAAGTACTGCAGTTGGCATAAAAGCAGTTTGCTCTAAACCATCAGAATCAGCCATCTGAACAGCCCCCACCGGTTTATTTGCCAGAATCCGCACAGCACTACCGGTACCTTGTATTCCGCTGACAACCCCGCCACTTATAACATAACGTTGCCCGGCATTTAATTTTATATTGTTAATTTGGCTGCCATTATCCGCATATATATTCACGATAGTGTTATCTTCCAATGCGCCCAGAACTGCAAGTGTAGTCCTTACCCCCCATAGTTCCAGCGCTGCAGGAGGGATTGGTGAGGCATCGGCATAACTGGTACCGGCATTCCCCAGATGAGACACTAAAATAGGGAGGTCAGAAGTGATTAAGGTCGTCCCTGTAGTACCATATCCTGCGTCAAATTCAACAACCTGGCCTTTGGGAAGTGATAGTGGCGTAATAAGACCATTGACATTAAGCTGAACGGATGCAGCCCCTTGCGGACTCAGTAAATAATACAGATGAGAAAAACGAACATGCGGTATGACAAAAGAAGTACCTGCTAAACGGCGGGAAGGAGGTACATCGGTTGCATCGGAACTACTGCCCATATCAAAAGGCCCGGTACCGGATACCACGAGGTCTTGAGTTAGAACACCGGCAGGGATTTTAGCGCGTTGATAGCGGTTGAGCGCAAAGCCAGTATTACCGGCCGTGATAATATTGCCATCCGACAAGCTGACCACCCAGGCCTCTGCACCAATTAGCTCAGGGTTCAAAATGGTATAGCGATAGCTCCCGCCATTGACGCCCGTCGCCGGGATACTGTTAGCATCCAAAGGATTGGTCGCTAAAGAAATCTCCAATCCATCTGAATAGCCATCACCATCCGTATCGGTTTTATTGGCATCCAGATCGGTACCTGTTGGATTGCTGACAGGGTCGTAGGGATTATAAGCACTGCAATTGCCATCGTAACAAACTTCATCGTAATCTGAAATATCATCATTGTCGGTATGGCGTAGATTAATATTCAGACCGTAGGCTATTTCAATGGCATTCGATAGCCGGTCATTGTCAGTATCCAGTGGAGTCGTACTTGTTTGAGACGTAAAATTATCTACAGCATCGTATGCATATGAAATGCTGGGACCGTCCGAACGCGTTGCCGTTTCCAGTTGGGCAACCGCATTATAGGTATAGGTAATACTGGTGGCTGTATTTCCAGGCAAGCTGGTGGATAAAAATATTATCGTTATTACAGTTTGTTGTAGTCGCATTTTCATAGTGATACCTGTTTATTCAATGACAATTTGTTACTCAAGTGGAAACAGTAGATTCCGCGTTATCTATCTGACGAATTGGATCGAGAAATAAATGCTTTGAGGTGTTTAAGGTTTTGCATAGCACTGGGATTTCCTTGATCAGCCGATAATTGAAATAAACGGATTGCTTCATCTAAATCCTGTTCAACACCTTTATCATTTTGATAGGCGATGGCAAGATTATTCTGTGCACCGGCATAGCCAGAAGCTACCGCTTTTTTCCACCAATTGACCGCTTTTTTATAG
>CAZEFU010000445.1:0-1734 GCA_964511515.1 uncultured Wenzhouxiangellaceae bacterium | reverse complement strand
GTCGGAGTATATTCAGGAAGGCTCCAACAACGCCATGTCTTGAAAGTTCCGGTCGTGAATACGAACATGCCCGCGTGGGCGGGAGGAAGTTTCTTTACACCTTTAGCAATACAGAGATCATAGGGTATATAACCTAGCGCCAGATAATGGTTAAGTGCCTGTAGGTCAATACCCTCTGTGGTTGTAACCGCCTTCAACTCCGAGGCAAACTCAAACTCAACTCCCGCGTGCCGATAGTAGAACGGTTTCTTACCGGCGCGATCACGGGCAACAAAAAGTTGTTCTCGGTTCGAACTATCTCCAGCATCATAAATAGCAAACGCAAACATACCGTTGAAATGATCGACACAGGCAACGCCCCATTCTCTGTATGCTGCCAACACCACTTCAGTATCACCTTCGCTACGGAAACGGTGGCCCGCTCGTTGGAGCTCGGTACGAATTTCTCGGTAGTTGTAGATCTCACCATTAAAAACGATGACACAGCGCGCATCTGCAGAAACCATCGGCTGATGACTGCCTTCTGAGAGATCAATGATAGACAGGCGGCGATGTGCCAGTGCTACGGTTCGATCACTTTTATACCAAGTTCCAGCATCATCAGGACCACGGTGGTATAACTGGTCGCGGTGTTTATTCACGCGATCATTGGCAGCAGATTGGGAAACTATTCCATAGATACCACACATATCAATTATCCGATCTGCTTTGGGTACGAATTATCTCTACATTGCCCAGATTTTCTCTTGAACCCATTAGAGGATACCCATTCTATTGCACATCTGTGCTACAGCAGCGAACGACATTTTGAATAAATACAGCTTAGCCACCAAATTTTATGAATCTCGCAACACAACTCAAAATAACTGCCATTGCGGTAACTCAGAATCCTTGTTAATAAAGTTATCTGCGGCAAAAATTTCTTGTTCCTCTGGATCATAATACTTACGACTTAGCCATGCACCCCACCAATAATAAGAGCTATTGGTCATAAGATGATGTCGGCATTGTGTTAGTAGCCAAAGCCTTTGCAAGGTTCCGTTATAACCATCATCATGAGTGACAAATGTGATGTTAGCACCTAATTCCAATTGATCCAAAATCGGAGACCGATGCGTGCAAAAAATGAAAAAGTGGCAGTTAGTTTGCCGATCTGATAAGGTTAGTACAGCCTTATTTATCGAAGCAACTGACTTCAAATGACCGTGGGCTGCGTGTGCTCCGGGGTTGGCACTTTCTTCATACAAGCGAACCCCCAGGGCGACAGAATTAACTTCTCGCATCTTATTTCCGAGGTCCCGAATGTGCGATTCACTGGGTTTTGGTGGCGAGAGCTCCTTTAAGAGCAGGGGTTCATGATCAAGAAAGTACTTAAAACTCTGCCAATATCCAGTCATCCAGCAGGATGCTATTATCTGTAGGCTAGCGACTTCCGGCAAATATTCCAAGCGCGTTTCATTAAGAAACGTACCATACCAAGAAGAACGAATTTCCTTGCGTAAAGATTTTACTATTTTGTTGCTGATCCGATCAATCCAAAATGGCAGTCGTTCTATGGCTCGTGCTTTCCGTGCCACAATGGGGAAAACGTTGAGTTCATAGTGCCGCTGGTATTGAAAGTCCCGTACAAATCCTGACCACGTATCAAGCACCAATTCCGCACTATTTCGCTCCGCAAGTGAACGAGCAGCGGCATACTGAAACATTTGATTCCCAAGCCCGCCGCATAGGTTA
>CAZEFU010000444.1:0-1742 GCA_964511515.1 uncultured Wenzhouxiangellaceae bacterium | reverse complement strand
GCACACACCTATCCGTTAGCAAGTCCATGCGCGATCCGCATATAAAACATGAATCTGACATTTCTCTTCCTCCAATCAACAACTACTCCTAACGTCCAATTTCATATTACAGATGGACGATGACTTTTGGCAGTAATTTGTCATACTCACTTTAACCTGATTGTCGGGTAATTTCAACAAAAGGTAGTGACAATGAGCCAAGCAGAGATACAAGTAAAAGTGAACAGCCAAGGGATAGCGGAACTGCTTACCCGAACTGGAGAAATAAGAGCATTTTTTTAATCACTTTTATAAACAGTCCTAAAGAAAATAGATATTTGACCTTGGTCATAAATTGCTTTCGCTAACGGAAGCAATCGCCATTTGTTGCGAACACGACTATTAATATAATTTTCGATTGTAAGAATAGAATAAATGGAATACACACTACCACCTAAACCGACTATTATTAATGAAATATACATGGGGATGACTTGCTCATTAATAAAATACAAGGTGTCCAACTGTTGTGGCATACATATACAGATATTTATAGGTAGCCCCCCAAATGAACGCTCCATAAATAGCGTCTATATATATCCCCCCCCCGAGACGCCCCATACCAATGACAGGAATAGTTCCAAGCATTAGTGGAATAAATAGCACACTAATAACATCACCCCACGAGGCAAAAAATTGGCAACCACACCTAGAGCAGAGCCCCTGTTGCACAAATTTTCTAGAACCACAGACAAAGCACCTTAGAGCCATAAAATCACC
The DNA here is from genome assembly GCA_964511515.1 of uncultured Wenzhouxiangellaceae bacterium. Lineage (GTDB taxonomy): Bacteria > Pseudomonadota > Gammaproteobacteria > Xanthomonadales > SZUA-36 > SZUA-51. The sequence continues at coordinate 983 of CAZEFU010000444.1, read as the reverse complement.
TATAGCAAATAAAATGTAAAACCAAATATTTCGTCCATATTTTTAGAATAATGGCCGGTGATATTCTGTAATAATTTGTCATACTCAGCATAGCCTAATTACTTGGCACTTGCAACAAGAGGCAAGCATAATGAATCGACTTGAAATACACGTTAAGGCCAGCTTAAAGGAACAGGAAGAACTCCAGCAGTGGATCGACAATATTCTTGAATCCGAAAAGCGGCAGAATGCCGCCCTTGAATCGCAAAAGGGCAAATTGGGCGGCATGACTGCTAGCACCCTGGTCAATCTAAATCAGCAATACTCCAAATTGGTTACTTCTTTGGGTCAACTGAAAACCACTAACGGATCGGCTGAAGCCTTAACTTATTTGGATGAGCTTTCAGACAAAATTGCGAGGCTATATGCCGACATGCAGCCATGGACTAGTTTTACGGCAGATGGAATTACTATAGGCATAGCAACATGGGCTGGATTGAAGCGATTAATACCTGACGACAAAGAAATCAGCCGGGCCAAAGAGTTCGATGCTCTTTTCAAGGAACCATCCAATACATCAAAATATCTTGATAATGTAGCCAAGGGTTTTGCGAGAATTGCGAAGTTCAATGTTGGAATTTATGGTCCGATAGGGGTTGGCATTGCTTCCTTCGGTATTTTGGCTGACCAAATATCCAGAACTAACGATGCATTGGAGGCTGGGGAGAGTGCGCAATCTGGATATATAGCACATAAAAAGTTGCTGGTAAAAACTACATACGAATCTGCCCTTGCCAAGGTCAAGGAAGGCAAGGAAATCAGGAACCTCGATAATCTTGTTCGCGTAGGTTTGATAACAGCCGTACAGAGAAAGAACATAGAGGCGGAATATACCAAGGCTACAGCGGATGGCACAATAGTTCTTGAGAAACATGCACAGGTTCAGGATAAATCTAACCAAAAAGTGGTAGAAGCAACCAAGGTTATTAACGATGTCATATCTG
>CAZEFU010000443.1:0-1742 GCA_964511515.1 uncultured Wenzhouxiangellaceae bacterium | reverse complement strand
GCGGGGTACTACTATTGGCCAAATCTGGCAGTGTGGAAATAGAAATCCATTGAATCAAAAAATACAAAACTGTAATTGATAACACCGTAAGTGGTAAAGCATAGGCGATATCCCGGCGTGGATTACGTGCTTCACCTGCTGGGATTACCGCGCTTTCAAAGCCAACAAATGCATACAATAAAAGCAATACGGTTTCACCAAAATTATTAAACTCGGGCAAGCCACTCTGAACTAATAACTCAGGTTGGATATGTGAGACGCCTAAAATAATTAGCAGGAACAATGGCGCCAATTTTAAGGCAGTGAAAACATACACCACCAGCATTGATTTACGCACCCCGACAATATTAATTACTGCCAGAAAGGTAAACATCAACACCACAGCCAATTGGTGGTATAAGCCATCTTCCAGTGGCGCCCAAAACCAGCCAGCATAAATAATCATTAACTTGGTATTGGCTGCCAATGCTGCCAAACGGCTTACATAAGTTAACCAGCCAGACTGAAAGCCAGCAAAGGAGCCGAAGGCTTTATCGGCGTATTGGATTGAGCCACCTGTATCATCGAAAAAACTTGCGGCTCTGGAAAAACATAAAACCACAGTCATTATCAATACTGCACAAAACAGAAACAACCAGGGACTGAAATTTCCGCTTCTGGCCGCAGCCACGGCTGGTAGGGCAAATATGCCAGCACCAATCACCCCATTTAGAGCAATGGCTGAAAACCCTAATCGCCCTATCCCCCGTTCTAGTGAGACTTTATTTTCATTATTCATATTAATAAACGCCTGGCTGTATCGAAATAAACCGCCATCAGTAAATCCAGATCTGCAATTGCTACGTGTTCATCAACTTTATGGATTGAATGATTAAGCGGCCCTAACTCTGCAACTTGGGTACCAAGTGGGGCAATAAAACGACCATCTGAGGTGCCGCCACCTGTATTCATTTCAGGAAGATGTCCAAGGATGTCCTTACAGGCCGTGCTTAGCGCTCGACTTAGCTCGCCTTCATCGGTATAAAATGGCTCTGCTGAAATATGCCAGTCCAACTGGTAATCTTTTATGTCTAAATCTTCAAGAATAGATTCTATGCGCAACTTAAACTCCGCCTGTGGTGAAACTGGGCCATTGCGAATATTGAATTTCGCCTCGGCATCAGCCGGGGTGACATTGGTGGCAATGCCGCCAGCATCTAAAGCCGAAACCTGTAGTGTGCTGGGCGGGAACAATTTATCCCCTTCATCCCAGCGCAAACGGGTAACGACCGCCAAGAAGGCTGCCAGTTTATGTGCAGGATTATCTACCTTATCGGCAAAAGCTGTATGTCCCTGAATACCATTTATTCTTAATGTGGCATTAATTGATCCACGCCTGCCAACGCGCACTACATCGCCCAAAACTGAGCTGCTCGATGGCTCACCTACCAGACAATAATCCGGCACTCTACCCTGCTCTTTTAGAGCTGCGGCAACAATACTGGTTCCGTATTTGGCTGGGCCTTCTTCATCTGATGTTAGCAGTAATTGCACACAACCCGGGTGTTGTGGGTGTTCTTCTACCAGCCGTTGCAAGGCCACCACCATAGCCGCAACCGAACCTTTCATATCCGCAGCGCCACGGCCATACAAAAACCCATCGTGTACCTCTGCTGCGAATGGTGGATATTGCCATGATTTCGCAACCCCAGGAGGCACCACATCTGTATGCCCCAGAAACATCAGCGTTGGACCTCTGCTTG
>CAZEFU010000442.1:0-1744 GCA_964511515.1 uncultured Wenzhouxiangellaceae bacterium | reverse complement strand
GCAAGTGGTAACTGCTGTGCACCAGTATGCACCACAGACGCGCTCGCATGATCCCCTTGTAGATCTTATTCCACCACAAGGTATCAAGCTCACACCGCGCCATTACGCTTACCTGAAAATTTCCGAAGGCTGCAATCACAAATGCACCTTCTGCATTATCCCGGATCTGCGTGGCAGGCTGGTGTCACGCCCTGTTGGCAGTGTTTTGGCTGAAGCTGAGCGATTGGTAAAAGCCGGCGTAAGAGAGCTTCTAGTTATTTCTCAAGATACCAGTGCCTATGGTGTAGATCTAAAATACAAGTTGGATTTCGGGAATGGCTAGCGAGTGAAATCCAGGATGTTTGAGCTTTGTCAGGCGCTCTCAAGCTTTGGAGTCTGGGTACGCCTACATTATGTTTATCCATACCCGCATGTAGACTCGATAATCCCTTTAATGGCAGAAAGAAAAATCTTGCCCTACCTGGATATCCCCTTCCAGCATGCCAGCCCGAGGGTGCTAAAAGTTATGCGCAGACCAGCGGCGGCTGAAAATACACTGGCAACAATCAAACGCTGGCGGGAAATATGTCCGGATATCACCCTGCGAAGCACCTTCATTGTTGGTTTCCCTGGTGAAACCGAGGCCGAATTTCAGTGTTTGCTAGATTTTCTGCAAGAAGCACAGCTCGATCGAGTTGGTTGTTTTCAATATTCCCCAGTTGCGGGTGCCCGTGCTAACGAGCTTGCAAACCCCGTAGATGCGGCAGTAATGCAAGATCGCTGGCAGCGCCTAATGGAGCTGCAGGCTGATATTAGCCGCGCTCAACTGGCTAAAAAGCTGGGCAGTGAAATAGAGGTGTTAGTCGATTCAATTGATGGAAATACAGCCATTGCAAGAAGTTGGGCTGATGCACCTGAGATTGATGGTGTTGTGCATATAAGCAACGCTGCTGGCTTAGTGGAAGGTGATTGCTTGCAAGTGACAGTTACCGGCAGTGATGACTACGACTTATTTGCGAATTTAGACCCTCAAGCAGGTTAACTACAGATATGTCAGAATTAAGCCCAGCTTCAGAGCTTCTGCTGAGAAACCTCAGCAGTGTAGTAGATTATGCCCCAAATCAGCTTTTGATAGTAAACCCAGCTGCTGATCAATTGCCTCGTATGCTGCATGCAGAAACATCTATTCCAATCTCAGTTCAAAGCAGTGATTATGATGTATATCAGCACATTAACGATATAAGCTCTGATGATACATTAACTTCAGAGTTCACTAGTAAAGCCGGCATATCCGCAGTAAAGGCCAAAACCTTAGCCATTATTTACATGCCCCGCGAGAAACCATATCTTGACTATTTACTTACCAATACTATCAGTAGTCTTGCACCAGGTGACCGGCTTTGGCTGGTGGGCGAGAACCGCTCAGGCATTAAGTCTGCTGGAAAACGCTTACAGTCTTTGTTTGGAGATGTGAGCAAGTTAGATAATGCTCGGCATTGCAGTTTGTTTGCAGTTGAAATTGAACAAAACACAAGCCCTGCTCAATCTGAGCCAGCAAACACAGGGAAAAAATTCAGCTTAGACTACAACCAGCGGCCATGGGAATTTACCACCCTGCCCGGGGTTTTTAGTTACGGCAGCCTAGACCCAGCCAGCAAAATGCTGCTCGAGACTCTGCAAACCCAGCCAATCAAAGGGAAAACACTCGACTTTGCCTGTGGTTGCGGGGTTATCGGGCTTTGTCTGAGCAGCCTAAGGCCTACAA
>CAZEFU010000441.1:0-1757 GCA_964511515.1 uncultured Wenzhouxiangellaceae bacterium | reverse complement strand
ACCGGTAGTTAATCGCTGCTTGCCAAGCAGTCTCCGTGATTGGGAGTACCCGGCTCTGAACTTCGCTTTTAGGTCTGCTTATCAGCACTAAAGCCCATAGCCTGCAAATGTGAACCCCTGCGAGTGCAGTTGAAAGGGCGAAATGATTGCCGAATTTGGGTTTCTGATTCATCTCCATAACCCCATGTAGTTAATTGTATTTATTAGAAAATACGATGCCAGGCCCAAAAGGGATCAAAGTAAAGTGCAGAGTAAAGCCCTGGCCAACTATTTTACCCTGGCCCCATTTATGATTTTGCTCTGACGCCAGTTCGCACAGGTCAATCCGAAATGATGAGGGTATGGCGTTATGCTCGCCTTTGCCGGGCTAACTTACCCTACGGGCCGCTCTTGCTGTACTGAGCTTAGGCGGGTTCTTAGGTTTCTTAGGCCGGGTTTGCCCGAGCTGCCTGGTGATAGGCGGGCGTTGATTGATTTCTCGGCGTTGTGATTTTGGTCTTTATCTACTGGGGTTTTCATTTGTAAGTAGGCATCACGGAATGATACACCCTGCTCTGCCAGCTTTAGGGCTCGGTCGGTGGCGAACATTTCATCGCTAATGGCTGCATGCATGCGCTCGTAGTTGAAGATAAGGGCATCGATCATTCCAGGCACGATATTTAATGCTTGCGTGGTGGTGGTAATTGCCCGTAGCAACGGGGCTTTACTGAGTTGCAGATCGCGTTGGTAACCTGAAGGCAGTGATAACAAGCCTTGCAGTTCGGCTATGGCACCATCAATAACGGTGCAGCTGCCGCGTAATACTTCTACAACATCGGGGTTGGATTTATTCGGCATTATGGATGAACCCGTGGAATAACCTGCACCCATTTTGATAAAATTGAATTCGGCGGTGGAGAACAAGCTAAGATCCCAACACAGACGACGAATATCTAACATAAGCTGCTGCATTGCTTGCAACACCATAAGTTCGAACTTGCCGCGAGAATTTTGCACATACATGGCGTTTACCTGCACACGCTCAAAGCCAAGTTCAGCAGCGGCTCCTTCGCGGTCTAATGGCAGGCTAACCCCGAAGCCAGCGGCAGCACCCAACGGGGATGTATTTATTTGTTTGCGAACGGCTGCCAACCAGTCGGCATTATCCAGCATTGATTCGGCAAAAGCCCCCATCCATAAGCCAATAGTTGACGGCATGGCTGGCTGCAAGTGGGTATAACCGGGCATTGGGGTTAGTTCATCGGCCTCAGCACGCTGAAGACATGATTCCGCAATATTTAAACTCTGCTGGTGCATGGTTTCCAATTGGGCGCGCATATACAAACGGATTGCAACCAGAATTTGGTCATTGCGTGAACGGCCAGTGTGGATTTTTTTACCCAGCTCATCAAAGCGCTCGGTAAGGTAGGCTTCAATTGCCGAGTGCCCGTCCTCATAGCGGTCATCTAGAATAAATTTACCGTCTAGAAAATCCTTACTTAATTCATCGAGTGCGACAACTAATAATTCAGCTTCATCTGAGCTAAATATTCCAATCCTACTCAGGCCTCGAATATGTGCCTGGCTTGCCTGAATATCATAGATGAGTAGTTGGCGATCTAGGATTACATCTTCACCCGCTAGAAACTCCATTACCCCAGGGGCAAGATTCGTATCCTCGGCCCAAAGTACATTTTTGCTATGTTTATCATTGCTCATAATCAATTCCATCAAATTCTGTTACGGCAAATTTTTCGGCCAAGGCTAAATTCATATTC
>CAZEFU010000440.1:0-1759 GCA_964511515.1 uncultured Wenzhouxiangellaceae bacterium | reverse complement strand
CTACTGCAAGCGCACGGCTTGGAAGTTGAGCTACAGCATTCACCAGAGCATGAAACAACTACCAACATATTCTGCGAAGCAGGAGCAATGCAAGCTGGCAAAGATATAATTGTTCAGCACCTGCACCCACAGTTAGGGCTAATAGCAATAAGTGCAAGATACCAAGGCCAGCAATTTAACTATTACCCTTTAAGCCAGAGCGGACTTGATGACCTACAAGCCCTAATTCAGGCTCGTTACCCCACTAATTGCCCGGTGCATAAGTATAATGGCCTCTGCCTTGACCAAAATGGGCGCAACTTAAGTACGGATATACATGCATAAAAAATACGACACTAACCCACTAGCGGTTGTTTCTGAGTCACCTATCCACGGACGCGGCTTGTTTGCGCGAATGAAAATCGAGCCCGATACATTGATTGGTGAATATGTAGGCGCAGCAACCCAGACTGATGATATGCATGTATTGTGGGTTTGGAACGAGCAGAGCAATACTTGGGAAGGATTAAATGGCAATAATGAGATGCGCTTTCTGAACCATTCCAATAAGCCCAATGCCGAGTTTTGCGGCACCGAACTATATGCCTTGCGCGATATTAGCACCGGTGAAGAAATCACATTCGACTACCAAGGGGATGAAGAGTAGTTGAAACCAGATGCAATCAACCCCATTTATGACAGCACTAGATAATTATACCCGGAGAACCCCATGAGCCTCGATAGCGCAACTCGCGAAGTCATTGAAAACCACCTGCAGACAAATAAAGTTGTGTTGTTTATGAAAGGCACACCAGAGCAACCAATGTGCGGTTTCTCTGCCACAACAATAGGCATGCTTAACCAGCTTTTACCCGAGTATCACAGCATTAATGTTCTCAGTGATGAGGCAATCAGAGAAGGCATCAAAGTATACGGCGATTGGCCAACAATTCCGCAACTATATGTTGATGGTGAGCTAATCGGTGGTTGTGACATTATCACCGGAATGTTTAATTCTGGTGAACTACACGAACTATTCGGTCAGCCAAAACCAGACCGCACTCCACCAGAGATTCAGATAACTGACCTAGCAGTTAAAAACATCAGCGAAGCAATGAGTGGGCATGCGGATCTGGCATTACATTTTAGTATCGACAACAGCTGGCAAGCACGCTTCCAGCTCGGCCCCGCTGAAGGCAACGAAATAGAAGTTAGCGCAGGCGGCATGCAAATACTAATGGATCTGCCCACCGCCAAAAAAGCCAAAGGCGCAATTATTGACTGGGTTGACACCCTTGAAGGCGAGGGCCTGAAAATAGACCTGCCAGGAGCGCCTAAGCCAATTGACCAGCTTTCCGTTAGCGACTTAAAACTAAAACTCGATAATAATGAAATTCTACTACTGGATATTCGCAACCAGAACGAAAGAGCCAAAGCCACAATCAGCGATTCCAAACAGTTGGATAAAGAAATGCTGGAAAAACTCGAATCCATGCCCAAAGACACCGCCATGGCCTTCATCTGCCACCACGGTAACAGCTCCCAGGGCGCAGCCGAGCATTTCCGCCGCAAAGGTTTCACCAACACCTTCAATGTAGCTGGCGGAATTAACGCCTGGTCACTGGAAGTTGATGATTCGGTGCCTCAATACTGATCTAAAGTACCATCCACGATTTTTCGGGGCGGCGAGTAGGTGAACCCTTAACCTAAACCGAGAAAGTAGATCCCGGATATTGCTACCCGCAACTCCGGGAATTCGAGAGTTGTGCTACTCACAACT
>CAZEFU010000439.1:0-1759 GCA_964511515.1 uncultured Wenzhouxiangellaceae bacterium | reverse complement strand
ATAGTACGCAGGGGCCAAAAATCTGTCACAGGCTGGGGGTTTTAGCACAGCCTCGGACGCGGGAATCCACTTTCTCGGTGTATCAGCATTGACTCCGGATAATTTGCTTCGTCGACTTTCGTAACAACTCGCTATGAGTGGCTTTAATAATATGGTTCAAGTCAGTATCCATCCCTACGAGAGGGATTTATGTCATATTTAGTCAGTGGCCTATCTAACGTGGACTACATTATGTAGTCTATGCTACAATTATCAACAATAACCACACTTTGGAGCAAGATAGTGCACGCTACAAATGTTCGAAACCTGAAAAAAAATCCTTCTTTGGCTCTGCGCTTAGCTGAAGAGTCGCCGGTTTTGGTGCTTAAGGGAAATGAGCCTAATGCTCTAATTGTGCACCTGGATAAAACACTTCTTGAAGCGGAGCAATCTGTGCGGCCATCATTGGCGGCAAGTTTATTCAAGGGCGGTACACTTTCTCTGGGGGCTGCTTCTAAGCTGAGCGGAATGACATTATCTGATTTTCTGGGGTTCCTGGCAGAACTCGGAATTGCAGTAGTAAGACCAGATGAAACTACTGGCTTCGAGGTACAAGAACTGGATCGATGGCTGGCATCGTAATTGCTGATGCAGGGCCGTTGATAGCCTTTGCAGGAATTGACGAGTTGCCAATTTTGCCTGCTCTGTTTTCGCAAATTAGCGTTGCCGACTCTGTTAGAAGTGAGTGCATGGCTAAACCTGGTATAGATGCGCAGCGTATTGCCACTGCTATTGATGAGGGTTGGTTGCGTGTATTCACAATAGATAATCAGCTTGGCTCTTTATCTGCAGGCCTTGGGGTTGGCGAGAGTGACTCGATCCGATTTGCATTGGACGCAAAACAAGAGTCATTATTAATACTTGATGACAGGTTGGCGCGGCGGTACGCATTGAAGTTAGGTTTGAATATAATTGGCACTGTACGTCTGTTAAAATTGGCCCAGCAGCGTGGTTTAATTGGTAGCGCCGAAATGAGTATTAAACAAATGGCCGCCAATGGTTATCGAATAAGTGTGGAGTTATTAAAACTGGTATGAGCGCAATTGTGAGACAGGCATTTTTAGCATTGCGCAGCAGTTTTATGGACTTGTTGCCGATTATCCTGGTGGTAGCTTTTTTCCAGTTTGCGGTGTTACAGCAGCCATTGCCGGGTTTAAGCAATTTGCTGATTGGTATATTTATGGTAATGCTGGGGCTGGCATTATTCATTCAAGGTTTGAAGTTGGCCTTATTTCCACTGGGCGAGGAGATTGCCTACAATTTTGTGCGCTCTGGCAAGCTTTGGTGGTTATTTGCATTTGCTTTTTTGCTCGGCTTTGGCACTACGGTAGCTGAGCCTGCTTTAATTGCGATTTGCAAAAAGGCGGCTGAGGTCGCAGCTCAAGGTGGGGTGATAGATAATACTATTGCAGCCCAAGCCAGTTATGCCATGGGATTGCGGTTAACTGTTGCGCTGGCTGTTGGTACAGCGATTTTGGTGGGTGTGCTTAGAATTCTAAAAGGCTGGCCGGTACAGTATGTGATTATAGGTGGCTATCTGGGTGTGGTAATTATGACTTATTTCGCGCCTGCTGAAATTATTGGTATTGCATATGATTCAGGCGGTGTCACAACCTCCACTGTTACCGTACCATTGGTGGCGGCTCTTGGGGTTGGTTTGGCAGGTAGTATTAAGGGGCGTGACCCATTACTTGATGGCTTTGGGTTGATTGCACTGGCA
>CAZEFU010000438.1:0-1762 GCA_964511515.1 uncultured Wenzhouxiangellaceae bacterium | reverse complement strand
CCAGAGTGCCAAGTGTATGAAGGGTAGTTCCAGGCCTGCGTAAAAGCGTATGGTTTTAAGTTCTGGGTAGCATTTTGGGAACAAAGTAAGGTCGGGTACATTGCAGTTACTTAAAAAACGTCGACCAAGTCCGGGGTATTTGCGTAGGTGCAGGCTTTGCCAACCATATATACGTTTCATCTGGCCATCTATTCTGGTTTGAAAGGACTTCCCCGTATAGCTCAAGATTGCAGCCGTAGTTGCCAGCCCGGGGCTGGTTTTTTGCGCGGTGGTAATTCCGTAATCTAGCGTTTCCAGAGTTCGGAATTCATTTCTGTAGTGGTCGATCAAAGCGGATGTGAGGCATGGCACTGAGCTGCAGCCGCTAATAAGCAGAACGCCCTCATGTTTGGCTTTCTTATTCAGGCCAGTAATACCAGTAACGAATTTACGACAATCTGCCAAGTCAAGGTAATGGCAGCTTTGAGAAATGCAGGCCATAGCTACCAAATAATCTTGTGACTGGAATGGCCCAGAGGTATGAATAACTATGTCTGGGTTTATTTGTGCAAGGCTTGCAGAGAGATTTATATATATATCAAGAGCTACAGCTTCAGGTTTATTGATGGCTTTAAGTTCAGAGGCAAGTTGCTCAGCTTGCTTGCGTGATCTGCCAGCGATAATTACTTGAATATTATTTTCTTGCGCGAGAGTTGTGGTGATAAAAGTGCCAAAATTCCCATATCCACCAATAATTAAAACGCGTTTGATCAAAGTTCTTTCTCTATTCGGAAGCGACCTTTGTATTCATGTATTTTGCCCCACCAAGGGTGGGTTATTTGTGTGAGCATATCAAAACTATTGTTATCAATTGCTATTTCTTCGCCATAGCCTTTGCCAATTATGAAGCTTAGCGGCAAAGGGATAAAATAACCAAGAAGATGTAAGGCATAACCACGATGCTTGAGCACCACCTTTTGCCCGTCCCAAAGATAAAGCATTTTCCAGCACAAACCAAAACGCATGATTTCGATAACTTCATTACCTTTAACTTGCACCATGCGGGATTTGAAAGTATAGGGTTTGGCGTTTTTAAAATTAAAAGTTCGATTAAAGTGAAAGGCTTTAGTATTCTTGTCACTTTGAAAATGAACCGTAACTGGAACATTATTTTCATTTCTTGCTGGTATTTGTCCCAGAAGCTGCATAAGTGGTGACAGCAGTTTAAGTATCCCTGTACACATTACATCAAGATTGCCAGTTACACTCACGCTGTCATCTGAGTAAGGGCGATTTGCGTAATGCGTCCGTATGACTGGAGGTAGCTTACTCCAGTCATCACCAAATATGTCCTCAAAAATAGGCGGGTGCTCCATACTGCCTAGAATATCATTAAAGCTCAAAGAGCATATAATAGTGATATGAAAATTAGTACTGATAATCGCCGTATTTCTATTGCTCCCATGATGGACTGGACCGATAGGCACTGTCGTTATTTTCATCGCCTGCTGAATTCGGAAGTATTACTGTATTCAGAAATGGTGACTACTGGTGCTGTATTGCATGGTGATTTAGAAAGGTTATTAGCTTTCAATCCAGCAGAGCAGCCTCTCGCGCTCCAGCTTGGTGGTGGTGATCCTGCTGACCTGGCAGCAGCTGCAGTTATTGCCCAGGATTGGGGCTATGCTGAAGTTAATTTGAATGTTGGTTGTCCTTCTGATCGAGTACAAAAGGGCAAAATGGGTGCTTGTTTGATGAAGGAGCCTGAGCTGGTGACAGATTG
>CAZEFU010000437.1:0-1768 GCA_964511515.1 uncultured Wenzhouxiangellaceae bacterium | reverse complement strand
TAGGCAAAATAGGCTTGGGATCATTTAACGATTCAGCATATTTTGATGATATTCGCATCACCACTGGTACTACGACAATATTAGATTTAATTTTTGCTAATGCATTTGAATAATCTATTTTATAAGGAATCGATATGAACACTAAAAACACTATAGTTAAGCTGCAAATTTTGGTTTTTTTAGTCCTCTGTTTTTCTTGGACATCTAATTCTTTTGCAGCTGCTGTTCATCCTAATATTCTACTTAATATTGATGAAATAAATGCCATTAAATCCAAGTTCTCAGTCACTGCAACTGGAGATGTTATAGGTGAAGAACCTTGGAGAAGTGCTTTTGTACAAATGATACAACAAGCGAATAGCGCATTGAACATTAATACCGACATTGACAACCCTACTAGAGGTATGAGTGTTACCTATGGTGGGCTAAACCGCTGTGGAGCCAACAACATATTTTGTACCGAGGGGTTTTATGATGGTTCTGACCGATATGATTGGGAAGAAGGAGCAAAGCCAATTGGTATTGCAGTTAGAGACCTTGGCATGGCCTATGCTTTTACTGGTAATCCCATTTATGCCGATAAACTTATTACATTAGTCAAAATTTGGGCTATTGACCCAGCAACAGCTATGCGAGCTCACTTTGGCAATTCCCAAGGACGTATGGATTTATATGGGACAATGACGGGCCTGATTTATGGCGTAGATTTAACTTGGAACTATTCTGGCTGGACTCAAGATGACAAAGATACCTTCAAAGCATGGGTGCTGGCTCTTGCTACTATAGCAAACGACTTTAGTCCCGCTAGTAATAACTTCGAGAACTGGAGAAATACCTTAGTTAGTATGGCAGGTGCCTTTACAGGAAACGAAACATTGCTTAATGATTCATTCCAAAAATACAAAAATGCCATTCCAAGTCAGGTACATTGGACAGGCCGGATGACCGAAGAATCTGGTCGTGTAAACGGCTGGGCTGGTCTTGGTTATTCTATGTATGCTATTCATGCGATGATACAAACAGCGGAAGTTGCTCGTCATCACGGTGTAGACCTTTACAATTACACCAGTGACGGTACTAGAGGTTTGCGAGTTGCTCTGGATTACCATGTCCCTTATGTAAAGAACCCGAATTCGTGGCCGTGGGGAGTCAATCCAGATGGTTCCACAATTAATGGCAACAGTGGAATTGGTCTGTATGAACTGGCCTATTCTACCTGGGAAGATCCAGAACATCTAAGTGTTGTCAACTTTTGGGGGCGACCTATGGGAATGAATATGTGGGCATTGGGTACTGTAACTTTAACCCATGCCAATCAGTTTGAGTTGGACTTAACACCTCAGCCACCAAGTATCGTAACCCAACCACTGCCAATAACGGTTATGGAAGGAGAAAATGCTAGCTTTAATGTGGTTGCTATTGGAGCAAGCACCTTAGAGTATCAATGGTTTCGTGATAATGTAATAATTACTGGTGCAATCAGTAGCCGCTATACAATTGAATCAGTACTGGCCTCTGATAATGAAAGAATATTTCATTGCGAAATCAGCAATGATCTGGGAACTGCTATCAGTGACGATGTTATATTAACAGTAAATTTAGATACTATAGCCCCTATAATTGATGCTGCTATTGTGCAAAGCCCTGTTCAAGTTGATGTCGTTTTTAGCGAGGCTGTTACGCAAGCAAGTGCCCAAACAGTAACCAACTATCAAATAAGTGGTGGAATACAAGTCACTGGTGCAAGTTTAAATGCTGATGGCAGAAC
>CAZEFU010000436.1:0-1769 GCA_964511515.1 uncultured Wenzhouxiangellaceae bacterium | reverse complement strand
GATAAGCCTTCCCAGACGATCTAATGCTTCACGTTGCCTGTTTTCATCACTCTCTATCAGACTTTGGTAGAGCCATTTACCTGTTTGTAAATAATCTTTATTAAGTTCATTTTGCAGCAGTTGGGCGGCCAGTAAATCGGGTTGTAAGGGCGGAATGGATTGACTTTTTAGTTCCCAAAAAGAAGATTGACTTAGGTCTCGTAGTGTCGGTAAATCAACTTTTGCATCTGGTGTAGCCTGTAAGATTTCCAATACGGATTTATTAATCCCACCAGTAATACCGGCCAGCGCTTTGAGTAGCATGAAGCCATCAGCATCCATACCTTTGCTGTTGGCTTCTTCACGTAGGCGTCGGCTTTCGCGCGCGACCAGTTGCCTGATAATTTCTGCACCTGCAAGCTTATGTTGATCAGGCTGGTTTAACAGATGGAGGGCAAATGCCAGGATAAACAAGGGGCGTGAATGTAACGAGTTTTGTTCCAGCCATTGCTCGAATTGCTCTTGTGTGAAAGGTAGTTCCGGATCTGATTCATGCTTATTATGTTGATGCTGCTGCTGCATGGTTTGCAAGGCAGACTGAAACAGCTGCCATGCGTAGTCATTAGTATTGTTTAAGGGAGCAAGTGCATAAGGTGGGTCATAACGATAGTCCAGTTCTCCTGGGAGTTCTGCCAGCTTGTCCCTACGTGATAACAGCAGTATCCGCAGCTTTATGGCTTTAGGCATTTCCATTCTGGCAAGTTGTTTGACCAGTGTTGCAAGGGCATTGCCTTGTTCTTCGGGGTAATCAATGATTAGCAATAAACCTTTTTCACCCACTTCATAACAGACTTTAGCATCAGGCCGGAGCATTTGCCCTGCTTTCCAGCCTTGTTGTTTTAGTTTTTCTGCCAGCTCGAAGGCAAAACGGGTTTTACCTATGCCACCCTGAGCATGAATAATTCGCATTTTGAGTGGGAAGTCAGATTGCGCCCATTGCATCATTTCATCCATTTCCGCATCACGGCCAATTAATTGTGGCGGAATGCGGCTTTTCCAATGTAGCATGGAGGAAATGAGTGCTGGATCAGGTTGAGTGTCCCATGGAATATGCAGTTGCGTTAGTTGATATTCTCCTGTTGAACCTTGAATGATATTGCCATTGATTGAGCCATTAACCACAATGCCCTGATTATTACCATCCAATACAATGGCCTGTTTTTTGTTAAGTGGCCAGATCATTCAGGGATTACTTCATATAGGTAAGGTAGAAAGCAATAGCCGCGAGTATTAATCCTGCGATACCACTCAGGTTGGCTAACAGGGAAAGCAATGAGCTTGTGGTATTAGATGCTGCTGGAGTTTGGGTTGGAATCTGGTGCTGAGTGATATTACCTTCAACATCACCATTGACTGCAATTCCGGAGTTATTACCCTTTATGGTGAGTATGCGTTTGTTGACAAAACGTAATATAAACGCATCTACAATTAAAAACAGGGCAATAGCATAGAGTATCCAGCCGTTATCCGGGTTCTGTATAAAACTGAGAAGGTTATTTATGATAGCCATTTAGATAGATTAACCAAAATGCGGGAGTTGTTCAATAGTAAGGAACGAAAGGTGTTATCGCATTCTGGAAAGGGTAATTATGCAAAGTCTTGGTACATGATAAAAATTTGAACTTTTGAGGCTAATTATTGAAAGGTGAAGCATTTACAGCATCCAATCAGAGGATATTTAATCAACAAAATGCATATCACGACAAGCTATACCAAGTAGCACGAGCCTT
>CAZEFU010000435.1:0-1791 GCA_964511515.1 uncultured Wenzhouxiangellaceae bacterium | reverse complement strand
AAGGAGATCTTTTATGTTTGAACACCGTCAAGATCAGCTCGAAAGAATGCTCAAAGAAAACACCGAATTTAAAAGTGTTTTCAATCAACACCAAGCGCTCGAGAAGCGCGTAATTGCAGCTGAATTAGGAACTGCCCCGATTGGCGACTTAGCCCTAAATCAGATGAAGAAAGAGAAGCTGCAATGCAAGGACAGCCTAGCTAGAATGATGGGCTAATTATCTTTTAATTCCGTCACTAGGCGGAAATTTCTTTTATAATCCTAATGCGGCGAACTTAGTTCGTCGCATTTTTTAATTCTGCGGGTCAAATAATGCCAATATACAACAACATTCTCGAACTTATTGGTGAGACCCCAATAGTTCGTATTAATCACCTGGACACAGGTCCCTGCGAGCTATTTATCAAGCTTGAGATGCAGAACCCGGGTGGCTCGGTAAAAGATCGGATTGGTCTCAAATTAATTGAGGACGCCGAGAGCCGCGGTGATTTAAAACCGGGAATGACAATCGTTGAAGGTACTGCAGGTAATACTGGGCTCGCTCTAGCCTTGGTCGCTGCACAGAAAGGCTATCGCCTATTGCTGGTTATCCCGGACAAAATGAGTCATGAAAAAATTGCAGTTCTAAAGGCGATGGGGGCTGAGGTTGTTATGACTCGCTCAGATGTTGCCAGAGGGCACCCTGAGTATTATCTGGATCTAGCTCAGAGCTTGGTAAATAAACTCAATGCAAACTCTACAGAGGCTTGGTTTGTAAACCAGTTTTCGAACCCATCAAACCCGGCAGCTCATCAGGAATCTACTGGCCCTGAGATATGGCGGCAAATGGATGCTAATCTGGATACGATAGTGCTTGGTGCTGGCTCTAGTGGGACCCTGGCAGGCATATCTGCCTGGTCGGCAATACATGCTCCTGAACTAGAGTTAATTCTGGCTGACCCAGAAGGCTCGATTTTAACCGATTATATAAATACTGGTACTTTCAAAGACAAGTCAGCATCTTGGAAGGTCGAAGGTATTGGTGAAGATTTTCTGCCAGACATAAGTGACTTTTCACGGGTAAGCAAAGCCATTGCCGTAAATGACAGGGACAGTTTTCATACAGTCAGGGAATTACTAAACAAAGAAGGTATTATGGCCGGATCCTCTACAGGTACATTGCTTGCTGCAGCACTGCGCTATTGTCAGCAGCAAACTGAGCCAAAACGCGTACTAACATTCGCTGCCGATACCGGTAACAGATATTTAAGTAAAGTCTACAATGACCGCTGGATGCGTGAGCAGGGCTTAATGGAGACTCCAGTATTCGGGGATTTACGCGATCTAATTGCCCGCCCATGGGATGACCGTGAAACTGTTGTAGTGGGCCCAAACGAGCCACTAGCAAATGCTTTTGGCAGGATGAGACTCTATGATGTTTCGCAACTACCAGTTATGGAAGACTTGCAGCTTGCCGGCCTGATTACTGATGAAGATATGCTCAATGCAATTCATAAGGGCGAGTTGAAATTCTCAGACAAGGTGGCATCTGCAATGGTTAAAGATTTACTAACCGTTAGCCCGAAGACAGATTGGCGCGAACTGGCTGAGCCGCTGGCAAATGGAGTGGTGGTGGTAGTTAAAGAGGCTGAGAGTTTTATCGGTCTAATTACCAGAATTGATTACTTAGGTTGGATGGACAGGCAGGAACAAAAATGAGTAAAAATAAAGAACAAAAGTTAGCAACTCGAGTGATTCACGCTGGACAATCTCCAGACCCTTCAACTGGGGCGGTAATGATGCCTATATATC
>CAZEFU010000434.1:0-1829 GCA_964511515.1 uncultured Wenzhouxiangellaceae bacterium | reverse complement strand
TGGCACTGCTAACAAAGGCCGTCTGGGTGCAAATGCCCTGCTTGGAGTATCGCTGGCAGTAGCTAAGGCGCGCGCTATGGAGCGTGGCGAGAGCTTATGGCAATCTTGGTTATCAGGTGGTAAAGCCAGTTTGCCAGTACCAATGATGAATATCATTAACGGCGGCGCGCACGCAGATAACAGCGTAGATATGCAGGAATTTATGGTGCTACCTGTTGGCCTGCCCAATTTTAGTGAAGCATTGCGCTGCGGGGTTGAGATTTTTCATGCACTTAAATCAGTGTTGAAAAAACAAGGTATGAACACAGCTGTTGGAGATGAAGGTGGTTTTGCACCCGATCTACCCTCAAATGTGGCTGCAATTGATACCATTCTTACAGCTATTGAGCTGGCCGGTTATCGTGCAGGTACAGATGTTTATTTAGGTTTGGATGTTGCCAGTAGTGAATTTTATCGGGATGGTGAATACCATCTTGATTCTGAAAACAAAAGCTTTAGTGCAGCCCAGTTCAGTGACTATATGAGCGACTGGGTGCGTCAATACCCGATTATAAGCATTGAAGATGGCATGGATGAAAGTGACTGGGATGGTTGGAAAATTCATAGCGATGCACTCAACGATAAAATTCAATTAGTTGGTGATGACTTATTCGTAACCAATACTGAAATTTTACAACGGGGTATTGAGGGCGGTATCGCCAATTCTATCCTGATCAAGCTTAACCAGATAGGCACCCTGTCTGAAACAATGGATGCCATTGAAATGGCGACTGCTGCTGGTTATAGCTCGGTAATTTCCCATCGCTCGGGTGAAACTGCCGATACCACCATCGCGGATCTGGCTGTTGCCAGTGCTGCAACACAAATAAAGACTGGCTCCTTGTGCCGTTCTGACCGAGTTGCCAAGTACAATCAATTACTCCGCATTGAAGAAACCTTAGGTGAAAATGCGGTGTATTGTGGGCGTGATGCCTTTGCTTGTTTGCGCGACCAATAGGCTTAAGCTTTTCAGTGCGTATACTTATTGCTTTGCTCTTGCTGATTTTGATCGCATTACAAACAATGCTCTGGTTTGGCGATAATGGGCAGGGGCGAGTACGGTCTTTAGAGCAAGCGGCTGAGTTACAGCGTGATGAAAATGCAGAGCTAGCACTGCGTAATGCCGCGCTACAGGCGGAAGTTGAAGATCTGCGAGAAGGTCTGGATGCGATTGAAGAGAGAGCCCGTAATGAACTAGGTTTGATCCGTGAAGGAGAAGTTTTTTACCAAGTGGTAACCCCGCAGATTGATGAGTCCCCAGAGTAATTTAGGTGTGAGTATGATCAAATTTCAGATTAAAAGTACTTCAGGTGAGCTTGCCGGGCAAAAGTGGCTGCTTGCTGGAACCCTGGTGCTGGGTTCTGATATCAGTTGTGAAATAATTCTGAACGGTGAGTCTGTCGCCCCGCAGCATGCTCAATTAATCACCACTGAGAGTAGTGTTACCTTGGAAGCCCTGCAGGGCGAGGTAATTGTAAATGGTGAAAATGTAAAATCAGTGTTTTTGAGTTCTGGTGATGAGATCCGTCTCGGAAATCACCGGTTTATGCTGCAAGCTCCAGGCCTGCGCCCACAACGGGTACTAAAGCCAGAAGCTCTGCAGAAAAAACAACCAATCGTCTTGTGGGTCGCAATTGCCGTGGCAGCAATAGCAGGAACAGCACTAGCTGTTTGGCAACAAGGTGTTTTGCCTTTTTAGCCTGTGGATAAAATTATAGTACCTGAGGATGAAGTCGAATTAAGCGCAGTGCGCTCGCAAGGTGCGGGCGGACAAAATGTGAATAAAGTCG
>CAZEFU010000433.1:0-1840 GCA_964511515.1 uncultured Wenzhouxiangellaceae bacterium | reverse complement strand
GTAGATCAGGTTTATGATGGGCTGGAGGGACTTTATTATGGTCGAGAGTTCCCCTTAGACTTGGCAGTTATCGATCTTGGCTTGCCGGAAATTAATGGCCTGGACCTGATTCAAAAGCTACGCGCCGAAGGCTTTGAATACCCAATCCTGATTTTAACAGCCCGCGATGAGTGGCAAGAAAAAGTGACCGGGTTGGAAGCTGGTGCAGATGATTACCTGACCAAACCCTTTCATGTTCAGGAATTAAAAGCCAGAGTAGCAGCCTTGTTACGCAGGGCTTCCGGACATGCCAGTCCGAGCCTGGATTTTGGACCACTTTCAGTTGATCTGAATTCACAGAAAGTTCATGTTGATGGTGCCGAGGTAGAGCTCACCAGTTTCGAATATAAAGTGTTGGAATACCTGTTTATGCATCCGCATAAAATCGTCACGAAAATTGACCTGATTGACCATATCTATGCTGAAGACCATGACCGTGATAGCAATGTAATTGAAGTGTTTATTGGGCGCTTACGCAAAAAACTGGATCCGGAGGGCACTCTAGTGCCGATCGAAACATTGCGTGGTCGGGGTTATCGATTTGCTCTGGAAAAGCGTGTCAGCGAGTAAAGACAACTCAAATTTCAAGCCAAAAAATGGTAAACCACTGTCTCTACGCCTGCGTTTTTTGGCTAGCGGTGGTGTATTCGTATTAATTACTTTGTTGCTGGTCGCTTATGCCTTGGATAAGTCCTTTATTGAGGCGACTGAGGAGAATGTTTCTCAACGCCTTTATGTGTTCTTCTATCATGCGCTAGGTAATATCGAAATTTCTGCCGACGGCGAAGTACAGTATTTGGAAGAGCCAAGTGATCCTCAGCTTGGGCAGCCGGGCTCTGGCGTATATGTTCAGATTGCAACATCATCATCAAATCTTGAGTCACCGTCGGCATTAGGAGTGGATCTACCAACTACCACTATGCTCGCGCCAGGTGAAACTAATTTTACTCGAGCAAATGAACAATTTAGTTGGTACCAATTAGCCAAAGGTGTCATTTGGGAGGCAGACAATGGGGATGAGATACCACTTACGGTAGTTGTACTGGAAGATCAGGTTGCAGCAGCGCAAGTTATAAATGCATTCCGAAAGGGTCTATACCGTTGGCTTGGTGGAGCTGGCCTGCTTTCACTATTAGCTCAATGGCTGCTGATTCGGTGGACACTGCGGCCTTTAGCTAAAATCTCTGATCGGGTAGCCAGGGTTGAGGCTGGTGAGGTGCGGCAATTGAGTGGTGGAGTTCCGGTGGAGTTGGAACCCTTGACTGAAAACATCAATTTACTACTGGCCAGCGAGGATCGCTCGCGTAAGAAATATCGGCACGATCTGGATGCATTAGCGCACGGTCTGAAAACTCCCTTGGCGATTATTCGAGCGAGCGTGGAAAATCATAGCAGTGATATAGCTGCAGACAAAGCTGTGCAAAATGCCATGGCAGATATGCAAGGATTAATATCCAGGCACTTACAGGCTGCGAGTCAATCTACCCGTAAGCTACACGCGGCCAGGGTTGATGTTGCAGCTCAAATAGTTCGAATCACAAGTTCGCTGCAGAGAATTTATCCAGATGTTCAGATAGCTGTGCATATTGATCCGCAAATGATTTTTCGTGGAGATGAAAGGGATTTATTCGAGATTTTAGGAAATATTTTGGACAATGCTTATAAATATGGAAACCAGCAACTTCGTATTAGTGGCAAAGTGGATGTGCAAAATAGTGAGCAGTTCATAATTGTAGAAGATAATGGCCTTGGAATCACCCCAGAACTGGTACAGCAAATGTTACAGCGTGGGGTGCGAGGT
>CAZEFU010000432.1:0-1843 GCA_964511515.1 uncultured Wenzhouxiangellaceae bacterium | reverse complement strand
GACAGCAGGGTTTCAGTCTGATTGAGATTTTGGTGGTGATGTTGTTGATCGGTTTAATGGTCAGCATGGTTGGCTTGTCGCTGGGTAAAAGTGTTTCCAGGACTGAAGTTAAAAATGCCTCGCGCGATGTTCTAAGCGCACTGCGCTATACCCGTACCAAAGCGATAGTGACGCATAAAGAACAAGTGCTGATGGTTGACCTAGAAAGCCGCACTATTAGTGCTCCAGGAAAAAAAGTTATTCAACTGCCAGAGGGTATTGAGCTTGGAATGCTCACTGCCCGCCGCGAACAGCAGTCTGAGACTCTTGCTGGGATCAGATTTTTCCCCGATGGCGGCTCAACTGGCGGCAGACTCAGTTTAACCGTTGGTGAGCGAATTTATGAAATCCACATTCAGTGGCTCACTGGTGAGGCAAAGTTGGTTAGTGGATGACAATGCTCGCTCACAACAAGCAAAGTGGTTTCACATTATTAGAGGTATTAGTAGCATTCGTGCTATTTGCTATGTCTTTTGCTGTGGTTATGCAAATCCTGACCAGCTCAGTGCGCAATACTGCACGCTCGCAAGAGTACACTCAAGCTGCATTGTGGGCGCAGTCAGTAATGGCTGAAGTAGGTATCGCAGAGCCGCTAGAAGCTGGTTCTCAAAGCGGCAGTTTTAATGATAAATATAGTTATTCACTGGATATTTCCGAGTACGATATGAGCATTGGCGAAGGCTTGGCATCGGAAACAATTCCGGTTGGGCTTTACTTGGTGGCAGTTGAGATTTATTGGGGAGATAGTAACAACCGTGCCACTGCGCGCTTTTCCACCCTAAAAGCACTCAATGGCAATTTGCGCTGATGTTGACCTCGTATAACTCCAGACAAAGCGGCTTCAGTTTGATAGAAATGCTGCTGGCGATTACTTTAATGGCGATGATTCTGGCATTGGTTTATGGTGGCATGCGGGCTACCAATAGAGCCTCTTTACGCGGTGAAATGCTAATAGCTGAAACTCAGTCCATGCGCATGACCCACCAATTTATCAGTCGGCAAATACATCAAATGCTGCCACTGGCTTGGGATGGTGAGGGCGAAGATGCGGTAATGTTTAGCGGTGATTCAAACAGCATAACCTGGATTGGCCCGATGCCTGGGTATTTGGGGTATGGCGGCCCGCAATTGCAACGCTTAGAGCTAGGGCGGGGCGATAACGGGCAGGAGTTACATTTTCGTCATGCAATAGTTACCGAAGGTACAGCCGACCTTGAGGCTCAGGATCCTATAGTGCTTATGCAAAAGGTTGAGCATGTAAAATTCGAGTTTCTCAAGCTTAATGATGAGAGCGGGGATGAGCAATCAGCCGACTGGCAAGGCGATTGGGATATTCCCGATAGCTTACCTCTGGCGTTGCGCATGGTACTGGATTTTGAAGATACCGGTACTGGCCTTGTCTGGCCTGACCTGATAGCTTCAAGTTACAATAGCGGCTTGTCAGGTAAACGGCAGAATCGTGGTGCATATCAGGAAATCATCCAAAAGCTAATTAAAGAACGCAAATCAACCGAGCCTCGAGATTAATGTTTTCTCCAAGCAACAACAGTAAGCAGATTGCTGCGCAGCAAGGCGTAGCACTTATTATTGTGCTCTGGGTGCTGGTTTTAATCACAATTACTGTTGGCTCGTTTTCAGTTTCCGCGCGTACAGAAAACCTGCAAGCTCGGCAACTTCTGGATGGCTCTCGGGCGCGTTATGCGGCCGAGGCTGGTATTGCCATGGCGGTGTTAAACCTTAGAAACCCAGATGTTGCCACTCGCTGGGTTCCAGATGGAAGAATGTATGAGCAACAGTTTGAGTC
>CAZEFU010000431.1:0-1847 GCA_964511515.1 uncultured Wenzhouxiangellaceae bacterium | reverse complement strand
CTTAGAGCCCATTATTATTCCAACAAGTGGTATTGCAGTCATTATTCAACTCGTCAACAGGAAATCAGTATTCTAGCAAAATGCTCCACATCTAGTACCAAAATCACTACACCATAGTTATCTAGAGCACTTTACCTACCATAAATCATTAAGAATTGTGTTGCAAGATTACTGTTGATAAGTGATTTTTGGGTTCGCCAAATGCCCAAAACTTGTGTTATAAACTCATCTCTATGTAGTTAATCGCACGCTTAATGTTGCGTATATTCCTTCTCACCGGCAGTTACCGCAATTGGTAAACGATTTTGCGGTGGAGGCAATGGGCAGGTTGAATAGTCGGTAAAGGCACAAGGCGGGTTATAGGCCTTATTAAAGTCAATATTTAAACGGCCATTTTCTGGAAGCTCGGTATAAATAAAGCGGCCTGCCCCGTATGTATCACGACCATTGGTGCGATCAGCAAATAGGAAAAACAACTTATCACCTTCATCAATTGCAGCTAAACGATAGGTTCTATCATCAATTTCAAACTCTACAGTCCCTGCCAGCTTGCTATCATCTAGTTGCCCAAGCACATTACTGATTTTTATTACAGCCCCTTCATCAGCCGGAATAAACTTACCTTTAATTCTCCAATTCTCGTCAACCGGGTAATAATCAAGCCCTTCAAAATCCACTCGAATTGGTGACTTGCTATCTTTTACCCTCAGAGCATAAGAGCCTCGTTTAATTAAATAGAACTGAGTGCTGCCTGAGCTTACAACATTAGGTTTGCCATCAACATCGGCGACTAATTGAACATTCGCTGAAGTAACGCCATCAACCGTTACAGCTTCACTCAGAGCCGTAAAGCTTACAGCATCTTTGCTTACATTGATCACTCCCCAGTGTGCCGGGCCAGCTTTTAGAATAATATCGTTATCAGCCGAACTACCAACCGTATTATTCCCTGGTTCTAACCACAGCAAACCTACCAATGACAACCAACCGTATGGTTTTCTTAAACTGGCATCGCGGCGCTGCTTCCACTCTTCTACATCAGCAGAGTGGTCGTAGTTAACAGTGTTTTCTTCGCCACCAATATCAAGAACTTCTTTGACCGAGGCACATGATGTTAGAAAGATTATTAATAAGCTTAACAATGGGAGTTTAAGGTTTATTCTGCGCATAGTATTTCTCAGTTAAAATTTATTTACGACCGTAGACATCTTCAAAGCGTTCAATGTCATCTTCACCAAAATATGTTCCAGTTTGCACTTCAATTAAATGCACATCAGCCTCGTTCGGGTTTTCCAGGCGGTGCATGGTATTTACAGGGATATAGGTAGACTGATTTTCCTCTAACAGAAATTCATCATCACCAACTCTTACTTTAGCCAGACCTTGTACAACAGTCCAGTGCTCTGAGCGTTGTTGATGCCGCTGCAAGGACAAAACCTGCCCTGGCTTGACCACCAAACGTTTGACTTTACAATCTGCAGCATCCTCAAGGACAGTAAAACTCCCCCAAGGTCGATGTACGGTTTTGTGAAAGATTGCGGATTCATGATCTTGCAGATTTAACTGGCTGACTACCTGCTTTACTTCCTGAGAGTGCTCGGTATCACTAACCAAAACAGCATCGCCAGTGTCAATTATAACCAAGCCACTAACTCCAATCGCTGCCACCATGCGGCCTTCGTCACTTTGTATAAAACAATCTCTGCTATCTATCAATATGCCTTTACCGCGAATACGATTGCCAGATTCATCAGATTCGTAGAGCTCACCAATTGCCTTCCATGATCCAATATCGCTCCAGCCAAAATCACCAGAAACCATAACACAGTTTTCTGCCTGCTCCATAA
>CAZEFU010000430.1:0-1853 GCA_964511515.1 uncultured Wenzhouxiangellaceae bacterium | reverse complement strand
GACAATTTCTCCATTGACTATGGTGCTGGTGATTCGGTGCTGAAAGCTTTTACCCTCAAATGGCGACCAGCCACAGCGCGAGAGTACCTGCTCTCGCTCAATTGCAGGGAAGTTGCCAGATTCGACCAGAATAAGATCGGCCCAGTAGCCCTCACGAATATAGCCGCGATCCTTCACTGCAAATCTCTGGGCTACTTTGTGACTTGTAAGCTCTACGATATGTTCAATGGTAAATCCTTCGGCGGGAATCAGTTCCAGTGCGGCTGGCATTGCCCATTGCACCAACGGCAGTCCGGCGGGGGCAGTGAAATAATCGCCGCTTTGCTTTTCTGCTAGCGTATGCGGGGCGTGGTCAGTGGCAATAACATCTATTCTTCCATCTCTCAATGCCGCAATAATGGCTTGTCGATCAGCGCTGGTTTTAAGTGCAGGATTGCATTTAATTAGATTTCCAAGGTGCGAATAATCAGATTCATCAAAATGCAAAAAATGCACACAGGCTTCGGCTGTGATATTTTTCTCTGCCATTGGCAAGTCAGAAAATGCATTGGCTTCTTCTAAAGTTGAGATGTGCAGTATGTGTAATTGCGTGCCGTACTTTTGCGCCAAGCTGGTGGCTAGTGCGGTTGATTTAATGCAGGCTTCACGGCTGCGAATAAGTGGGTGCTGCTGTAGGGGTATATCACGACCCCAGCGCTTCATAGCCAGCTCCATATTGTGAGCAATTGTAGGATTATCTTCACAGTGGGTAGCGACGATTACCGGCGCATTAGCGAATATATCATCGAGTGACTGGAGATTATCAACCAGCATATTGCCAGTTGATGCACCCATGAATATCTTGATGCCGCAGGCGCTGTTAGGGTCTAGTTTGCAAATCTCATCGAGATTGTTATTTGTTGCGCCAAGATAAAATGAGTAATTAGCCAGAGAGCTATCTTTGGCAATAACGAACTTCTCTTCCAGGCGCTCACTGGTCACTGTAAGCGGGTCAGTATTTGGCATTTCCATAAAGCTGGTTATACCACCCGCAACGGCAGCTCTGGATTCAGTGTGGATATCGCCTTTGCTGGTAAGACCAGGTTCGCGGAAATGCACCTGATCATCAACCATGCCGGGCAGTAACCACTTGCCAGCCGCATCGATAATTGTTGTGCTTGAGTCCGGACCAGGTATCTGTCTGGCAATCTTTTCAATTCGCCCGTTCTGGACTAGTACATCACTTACAAACTGTGTGCCTTCATTAACTATCTGAGCATTGGTGATCAATAAACTTTTTGACATAGTCTTAAAATCCATAGTTGAACGCTTGTAGTTTAGGCTAAATACAGGGTTTCTGATATGGTTGCACGCTTTTCTTGCACTAGTAATTGTAAATGAGCATTTTAAGCCAAATTTTCACGCCCTGTCGTGCCACAAGAGACTTTTCCAATAAGCTGCTAGGGGACAGGGTCATGCCCGCCCTTACATAGTGGTTGGCAGCGCAGTATGCGTTTAAGTGCCAACCAGCCACCTTTGAGAGCACCGTACCGATCCAGAGCTTCAAGTGCATATTCTGAGCAGCTTGGGACAAAGCGACAGCGTGGCCCTAACATAGGACTGATCCAGCGCTGGTAGGCTCTGATAATGCTTTTTAGTATCCGTTTCAGCATGTGGTGTATTTGGTGATCCAGAGTAATGAATTTACAAAGTTAATTTTAACCCATGTTGAGAATGCTGGTTAAAGCAACTATGGGTATTTTAAATATGCCTTAAGATACAGTGATTAGATTTCAAGTATTTGGTGCTTTTTTAGACGAAAATGCTTGCCAATCAGCGCTACTTGCGTTATAACTTCGTGCCTTTTCAGGGAC
>CAZEFU010000429.1:0-1854 GCA_964511515.1 uncultured Wenzhouxiangellaceae bacterium | reverse complement strand
CACCCGTGGACCATTAAGCATTACCGTTCAAGCAATGGGTGAGGTGCCCGAGGGTGAGGCATTATTGAGGGGGCGTGCACAGGCTGGTGACTTATTAGTTGTTAGCGGTGAGCTTGGTGGTGCGGCGCTGGCTTTGCAGTATTTGCAGGCGGGCAAGCAAGTTGATGGTGGTTTACTACAGCGCTTGAATCGCCCACAGCCACGCTTGCAGCTTGGTGAAGAGATTAGAAGTATTGCCAGCTCTGCAATCGATATCTCTGATGGTTTGAGTATCGATTTACCACGACTTTTAGGTAGTCTAGGAGCGACAGTGAAACTAGATGACTTACCCGTGCCATCTGCGCTGAATAGTTTACCCGCTGAAACTCGCTGGCCGCTGGCGCTAAGCGGTGGTGACGATTATGAGTTATTGTTTACTCTACCGGCGCAGTTTAAATCACAGTTACAATCGTTAGCAGAGCAGTTGGATTTAGCGTTAACAGTAATTGGTGAAGTTCAGTTAGAACCAGTCGTGGAATTTCGAGTAGGTGAGCAGGTATATCAACCACCAGTTAGTGGCTATCAGCATTTTGAGAATCAAAAATGAGCAGCTTAGACCAGCAACAAATCCGTAATATCGCCTTGAAAACCCCGCTTGGCTTGCTTGCCTTCGGCTTTGGCAGTGGCCTCTCTCCTTGGGCTCCTGGGACTATGGGCACATTGCTAGCTTGGGCCTTAGTGCCACTATTACTTATGTTGCCGTTTCTCTGGCAAGTGATTTTCGTTGTAAGTTCGTTACTGGCTGGTATCTGGATTTGTGATGTAGTAGACAAGCGCTTGGGCGTGCACGATCACGGCGGAGTTGTCTGGGATGAAATTGCAGCTTTCTGGCTCTGTGTGCTTTTTATTCCCTATCAATGGCAGTGGTTATTGGTAGCTTTTGTTTTATTCCGCTTTTTTGACATTATCAAACCCTGGCCAATCGGTTGGGCAGATAAACAAGTATCGGGCGGCTTGGGTATTATGCTTGATGATGTTCTCGCTGCTGTTTGGACTATTTTGATTTTAAGATTTGCGTTGTATTTTATGAGTTAAGGTGGATCTGCATAGGTGTGGAACAGTAGTGCACGGAATCCACACTCCGCACTAGATGGATGCCAGATCAAGTCCGGCAAGACGAATTACACTACCTTCTCGGAATTGCTGATAGCGATATCCTGATCAAGTTCGGCAAGGCTAGCTCTAGTACTTGATCCCAATTAACCGATATATAAAACTCATCACCCAAGCCGGTCCAATCAACAAAAACTGCAAGTCTTTAAAGAAAGAAGGTTTCTTACCCTCAAGCGCATGCCCAATAAACTGCCCGATCCACGCCAAGATAAATACAACTAGAGCAACTTGCCAGAGCGGGTAGCCACTTAAATACTCAATATGGGCGGTAATAAATAAATTGATAATAGAGTAGATCAACATTCCAATCGCCAGCGGTACAGACATCCACAAGTAATAAATCATCACCAGTGCCAGACAAATAACGGCCCAATTCAATGGTAAAATGCCAAGATGAAGGGTGCCAGGGAAAGGAATAGACCAAAGCAAAGCTACCACCGTCCAGAAAATTACTGGTACGCAAACCCAATGAATTAGTTTATTGTTTTTGTTCTGATGGCTGCTGGCATATTCATCCAGTAAAGCTTGAATTTGGCTCATAATCGATACCTTCTTATTTGTGAGCGATGGGTTTTTCCGTAAATAGATAGTCGCGTAATTCACTATCAAATGTAGGGTCCTGGCGACGGATCCATTCCAGCACCATGGCGGCATGTTCTTTTTCTTCATCCCGGTTATGTGCAAGTATGGCGCGTAACTCAT
>CAZEFU010000428.1:0-1855 GCA_964511515.1 uncultured Wenzhouxiangellaceae bacterium | reverse complement strand
TTACTCACAATACCCGCATAGAATCAGATGAGCCACTTGCTTGCGTTTGCTTGGTTATTGAGAGTGGTGGCAGGGTTTTTCTACCCAAAGATAAAGTTGAGCTAAAACAAGGTGATCGTTTATTGTTTGCTGGGCGGAGCTCGGCACGTAGAGAGATTTATTGGACGCTTTCTGATCCAAACCGTTTGCTCAGTTACGCTGCTGGAATTAACCTGCCCCGCGGTGCTATTTGGCGCTGGTGGTATAAGCGGCGTAAGCTTGAGGACAAGAAGAATTAGATCGTGCGTTGCCGCCTTCGTCGGTTAACAGCACCCAAGTTATCCGGGATCTGGGCGCATATATGGGAATAATAGCACATCTCGAATTGAAGGCGAATCTGTAAACAGCATCACCAAGCGATCTATTCCAATCCCCTCGCCTGCTGTTGGTGGCATTCCATATTCGAGAGCGCGGATATAATCGGCGTCAAAGTGCATGGCCTCATCATCACCGGCATCTTTTTCTGCAACTTGAGTCAAGAACCTCTCGGCCTGGTCTTCTGGGTCATTAAGCTCTGAGAAGCCATTGGCCAGCTCGCGACCAGCGATAAATAACTCGAACCGATCAGTCACTTCCGGATCATCATTATTCCGGCGTGAAAGCGGAGAGACTTCAGTTGGGTATGCGGTAATGAAGGTCGGATCTTGTAGCTGTGCTTCAGCAACTTCCTCAAACAGCTCCATTAATAGTTTGCCTTCACCCCAGCTAGCTTTGAAATTCACCCCATGTTTGTTGAGCGCATCCTCAAGTACCTGACGCTGACGCAAATCTGAGTCTTTTAATTCTGGCAGATAATGTTTAACCGCTTCAGAGACAGTCATGCGTACAAATGGTTTGGCAAAATCCAAAACCTGGCCCTGATAATCTACCTGCTCACTGCCATAAACCTGCTTTGCCATACCCCGAAACATCTCTTCGGTAAGGTTCATCAGGTCGTTAACATCGGCATAGCCCCAGTAGAACTCCAGCATAGTGAATTCTGGGTTATGCTGAGTTGAGACTCCTTCATTGCGGAAATTACGATTGATCTCATAAACCCTATCAAAGCCGCCAACTACCAGACGCTTGAGATACAGCTCAGGCGCAACCCGCAAATACATCTGCAAATCCAGTGCATTGTGATGAGTAATAAATGGTTTTGCTGTTGCCCCACCTGGGATTGGGTGCATCATTGGAGTTTCAACTTCTAGGAAATCTCTTTCTGGAGCTTCCATAAAAGCGCGTATATAACTAATCATTTTCGAACGTATTTTAAACACTTCCCGTACTTCAAAATTCATTACCAAGTCAACATAACGCTGCCGATAACGAGTTTCAGTATCGGTTAAACCATGAAATTTTTCAGGTAGTGGCCGCAGCGATTTGGTTAGTAATCTAAATTCTCGAATGCGTATTGATAGTTCGCCAGTTTTAGTGCGAAATAGCTCACCTTTTGCCGCGATAATATCGCCAATATCCCAAGCTTTAAATTGCTGGTATACACCTTCTGGTAAATTATCGCGCTGAACAAATAATTGAATATCGCCACTGCGATCACGAAGCTTAACAAAGCTGGCTTTGCCCATAACTCGTTTAGCCATCATGCGCCCGGCTACCGCAAATTCTTCAGTCATGTTATCTAAGGCATCATTCTCAAGCTCAGCGTATTTTTGATGTAGCTCAGCTGCTGTGGTATTGGTGCGGAAGTCATTGGGAAATGCATTGCCGCCTTCACGTAAGGCATTAAGTTTTTCCCTGCGTTCAGCAACCAAACGATTATCGGTTGGCACTATCGGTGTGTTTTCTTCACTCATGAATTATCTCAATCGGTATTGGG
>CAZEFU010000427.1:0-1859 GCA_964511515.1 uncultured Wenzhouxiangellaceae bacterium | reverse complement strand
CCAGGAGTTGCTTAGCGCAATCAACGAGAATGATTCGCTGTTAGAGGTGTTGCAATTAACCCGCAGCCTGCCGCAACCTAGTTATGCAGATGAAGACTGGGAATCACTGCAGTCACTTTTACATATATTAATTCATGCAGCCGGGCAATTAGCCGTGTTGATGGCAGAAAGTGGCGAGGTTGATTTTACCGAAATATCAGTGCGCGCAATACAAGCACTCGGTGCAGAAGGTGCGCCAAGTGAATTAGCCCTGCGCCTGGATTATCGCATCAGCCATTTGCTGGTTGATGAGTTTCAGGATACCTCTCGCAGCCAGATAGAACTAATAAATAGGCTAACTACTGGCTGGGTAGATGGCGATGGTCGCACCTTATTCCTGGTGGGCGACCCGATGCAATCTATTTACCGTTTTCGCAAGGCTGAGGTAAGTCTGTTTATTCGCGCTTGGGAAGGCGATTTGTTCGAGCAAGTTATCCTGCAAGCACTAGAGCTAAGTGTGAACTTCAGGTCCAATAAGCCAGTGGTAGACTGGGTAAATCAGGCATTTCCAGTCGTTATGCCAGCGCAGAACGACCCAATAAATGCCGCTGTTAAATATTCCCCCAGCGATACTCAACCAGCTGTAAAAGACCTTGGAAATGTGAACTGCACGATCTTAGGAGAGCGCGATGATGAGCTTGAAGCAGAGCAAATTATCCAGCTAATAGGCAGCATTGATAAATCACAAAGCATCGCAATTTTAGTTCGCTCGCGCAGTCATGCTAATGAAATTTTGACAGCTCTAGATAAGCTCAAAGAAAAGCAACAACGATTCCGCTATCAGACCATAGACTTTATCGGCTTATCTGAAACTCCTATAATTCAAGACCTGCTTTCACTCACCCTGGCCATTACCCAACTAGCTGACCGGCTATCTTGGCTGGCAACACTGCGTGCACCTTTTATAGGTTTGGATTTAATCGATCTTGACGAATTGATTGACGGCAATGGCAAAATAACAATTTTGCAATCCCTGCAGGAGCGTACAGAACTTTTAAGTGAGGATGCCAAACAACGTCTACAACGCAGCCTGCCAATACTCCTTTCTGCAATAGAACAAACCAGCAGAAGCCCAATCAACTCAATTATTGCAGACTGCTGGTTGAGACTCGGTGGTCCTGCTTGTATTAGTAACCCGAGTGAATTATTAGATGCTAAAACTTACTTCAAACTACTGCAGCAACTTGAAGCTGAGGGCCAGCCTATTGATCAAGACAGCCTGCAATTGGGATTAGGGGATTTACATGCCCAGCCAGACAGTAAAGCCAGTGAATTATTACAAATAATTACCATTCACCGAGCCAAGGGTCTGCAATTTGATCACATTATTCTGCCAGGCCTTAACCGACAAAGTGCCGGCGACAAGAGCAAGCTTCTGCACTGGTTTGAACTAGCTGAACAAGATCGCGACTCCAGCCAGATTGTGATGTCGCTAATGCGTAATAGTGCAGATAAAGAAAAAATCAAAACCTCAAGCGACCTAATTGCCTTTGTTTCCGGAATTGAAAAAAAACGCCAAAGTTATGAAGATGGCCGCTTGTTATATGTTGCAGTTACCCGTGCCATTGAAGGAATTCATTTATTTGCGGCCATTAAAGCCCAAAAAAGCGGGCAAATTAAACCAGCTTCTGGCAGTTTAGTGGAGCAGCTATGGCCGGCAATTTCCTCTAAGCAAACTGCCTTGGTACGGAAATTACATGAGCAAGCTGAAGCTGAATTAGAAGACCCAGAAACTGACCAGCCAGATACTGTTCAAATTAAAGCACAGGTATGGCGCCGACTAAATGCGAGCTGGGAACTACCCTTGCCTGCCGCATCAA
>CAZEFU010000426.1:0-1867 GCA_964511515.1 uncultured Wenzhouxiangellaceae bacterium | reverse complement strand
GTGCCACTTTCAATAGCAGCAACATACCAGGAATTGCAATAATTGTGCACAGAATAAAGAACTGAGTGTAACCAACAGCCTCAATTATATAACCAGTGGATGCACTGGCAAAAATTCGTGGAATTGACACGAAACTTGAAAATAAGGCGAACTGAGTTGCCGTAAAAGCAATGGATGTCTCGCGGGCCAAATAAGCGGTTAAAGCCACTGTCCCCAAACCCACGCCAAGATATTCAAAGCTCACTACAATAAATAATACAGCGGGGTCGTGACCGGCTATAGAAAGCCAGACAAAGCCGAATATAGAAACTACCTGTACTATCCCGAATATCCAGAGGGCCCTATTTATGCTAATTTTGAGCATGATAATGCCGCCAATTATCGAGCCAGCAATTACGGACCAGAGAGCAGCTGCTTTGGCAATAGTACCAATCTCTGTAAGACTAAAACCGATATCCAAATAGAATGGTGTAGCTAAAGCTACGGCCATATTATCTCCAAGTTTATAGAGCAGCATGAAAACCAACATCCAGATGGCATTCTTCCAGCCACGCCGGCCGAAAAACTCCTTGAATGGATCAACTACTGCCTCGCGTAAACTATGCGGCGCGAGACTATCATCACCGACCTCACGAATCACCAATGTTGTCACTATACCAACGCTCATAAATCCAGCGGTAATCCAATATACAGAGGACCAGGGCAATATATCAGATAGGATCAGAGCCAGAGAGCCGGGAACAAGAGTGGCCAGCCGATACGCGTTTATAAAGATAGAGGTACCTGCACCAAGCTCATCATCAGCCAACAACTCGCGCCGATAGGCATCTATAACAATATCTTGCGATGCTGAAAACAAGGCAACTAAAAACACCAAACCCACGATAATTTGCATGGAATTGTGGGGATTGAACATACCCAATGCGCCAATTGATATCAGCAATCCGATCTGGGTAAGCAGAGCCCAGCCGCGGCGTCTTCCCAACCACGGAATACGGAAGCGATCCATCAATGGGGACCAGATAAACTTCCAAGTGTACGGTAAAGAAATAAGAGAAAATAAACCAATGGTTTTCAGGTCAATGTCACTGGTTCGCAGCCAGGCAGGAACTAACTGAATCAACACATACAGCGGCAAACCAGAGGTGAAGCCAAGAAACAGACAAGTCAGCATCTTGCGGCTGCGAATAATTTCTCGCCAATTGCGTTGCTTTAAATCAGCTTGATCTTCTAACACCACAATTCACCACTATCGCTACTAAAGTGCAGCCATAATACTTGTTGCTGAGATTTTATTAAAGAGAAGGCGCACCTAAACAGGTGCGCCTTCTTGTGGATATCACACGCTGAGCAAATCTCAGCAGTGCTGGTTACTCGAAGCTGTCGGAGAATAAGCTATCCTCCTGCACCTGAATTGTCACCGTCACCTCATTAGAATCCCCAGCAACATTAGTCGCAAAATAAGAGAAACCATCTGGGCCAACATAGCCTGGATCAGGCAGATAGGTAAATGAACCATCTGTGTTCAGTGTAAGCAGCCCATTAGCAGTATTGACAGCTCCAAGCATGGCAGTGAAGGCATCGCCCTCAATATCAGCATCATTATCCAATATACCACCTGCAACAGAAACAACTAAGAGCACATCCCGAATTGCATTGTAGCTATCAGGAGCTGCAACAGGTACATCATCAACACAAGTAACATCAACTGTTACTGTGGCTGTACCACCACCATTGATGGTGTAGCTAAAGCTATCAGCACCACAGTAATCGGCGTTTGGTGTGTAGCGAACATTCCCGGCAGTAAAGCCAGTAGTGCCATTACTGGCAGCGCCTACTGAGGTAACTTCCAGCAGATTATCATCTG
>CAZEFU010000425.1:0-1874 GCA_964511515.1 uncultured Wenzhouxiangellaceae bacterium | reverse complement strand
CTTGCCATTGCAAATGGCATGAATTCACAGATCAGAGGTATGGGGGTTGCGACTAGAAATGCCAATGATGGTATTTCCATGGCACAAACAGCAGAAGCGGCCATGGGGCAGATGACTGAAACCATGCAAAGAATGCGTGATTTGTCTGTACAGGCAGCCAATACTGGTGCGGTGTCAAGTAGTGACAGAGAAAAGCTACAAACAGAATTTAAACAGTTAAATGACGAGTTGAGTCGGATTATTACCAACACAGAATTTAATGGTAAAAAAATCCTTAATGGTTCGTTATCGGGTGGTATTAACTTTCAGGTAGGGGCTAATACAGCGGCAGATAATCAGATAGCGATTAGTGTGGCTAATTTATCCACTACTATTGCTAATTTGACAGGCGCAAGTGTCGGTTCTGATGCCTTATCAGCTGGTATTTTATCCGCCATTGATATTATTGATACTGCGATTGCAGATATTGATACCGCCAGATCAAAATTAGGTGCGGTACAAAACCGGTTTACCACTACGATTTCTAATTTGCAGTCTTCTATTGAAAACCAAGCAGCGGCTAAATCTCGTATTATGGATACCGACTTTGCTGCTGAAACAGCACAATTAAGTCGTAATCAAATATTGCAACAGGCGGGAACCGCAATGTTATCGCAAGCGAATCAAGCGCCACAGGCAGTCCTTGGGTTATTGCGGTAAAGTGAGTAGAATGATAACTGATACCTCTGTCGAAGGGTATCAATTGTTTTTTGGAACTGAGGTGGGTTATGAATAATGAAATTTCAAATGTAACGGCACTGTCATTTCCCCCGCTTGCTCGTAATCTGGGTAATGCCCAGAAAAGTAAAACTAGTGTTGCTGAAGAAGCTGAAGTAGATAAAAAAGCTGATGAGAATGTTGAAAAAAACAAGCCAGAAGCCAAAGTAACTTCTTTAGATGAAGCTAGAAAGCTGGTTGATGAAGGTAATAAGATACTTGATAACGTGCAACGTAATTTGCAGTTTAAAGTTGATGATTCAACCAGGCAGGTTGTAATGAGTATCGTGGATAAAAAGACAGGTGAAGTCATCAGGCAAATTCCATCGGAAGAGGTCTTGGAGCTTGCGCATAGAATGCAAGAGTTGAATGGTGAGCCGGGTGGGATTATGCAAGGCAAGGTATAGTGGTTTAGCAATATAGGAGAACGGTCATGGCTATCGCTGCAGCATTAGGTATAGGAAGTGGTATGGATATCGGTGGAATTGTGCGACAGTTAGTCGAGGCTGATGGTCGTCCTGCTTATAATGCGATTGAGCGGAAGGAAGATGCGGCTAATAGCAGGTTAAGTGCTTTAGGACGGCTAAAATCTTCGTTGTCAGATTTTCGTACTGCGACAGGGAAATTAAATGACCTTGGTGTGTTTAGTACGCACGAGGCAACTTCCTCAAATGAAGATATTTTAACGGCATCGGCAGGCCTAGGTGCGGCAACAGGTTCGTATTCTTTAGAAGTCCAGCAGTTAGCGGAAGCACATAAGCTAACTTCAAAAGGGTATACGGGCTACAGTGATGTTGTAGGAAGCGGAGCATTAACTTTGTCTGTGGCGGGTAATGCTTTCTCGGTCACATTGGATGCGACCAATAATACTCTAGAAGGAGTACGTGATGCTATTAATAAAGCCGGTGATAATACAGGTGTTAATGCCAGTATCATTAACGTTGATGATGGGCTTGGTGGTACGGTTTCCAAATTAGTGTTAACGTCTAGAGATACTGGTACTGCTAATAATATTACAGTAACGGCTGTTGAGGATGGTGCGGTACCAGGCTTGTCTGATTTAGTTTATGATCCTGCCCAGGGCCGCGGCAGCAGCGGAGCGGACATCCGAGTCAGAA
>CAZEFU010000424.1:0-1875 GCA_964511515.1 uncultured Wenzhouxiangellaceae bacterium | reverse complement strand
GCATCAACCCCGAATACATCCCAAGGAACCTCCGACGGTCGATCGGCTTGCAAGAGTCGGGTTCTGACTGATCCACTAACCAGGTAGTTGCCTTCCAGGGTTACTTCAATCTGCTCGGCGAATTCTCGAGTCAAAAGATGATGTAATATCTCTGGTTTGCCAATATCTGAAATAGCCACTACTTCAAGGTGTGGGTCATTAGTCGCTTGCCGGTAGAGTTGGCGGCCGATGCGACCAAACCCCATTATGCCTATACGTGTCGTTTTCATTTTTCAATTCTATTTAATGAATAATGCCTGCGCCATTGCGGAAACCCGCTAGTCGTTGGACTCTATGCATTCGTTCTTGTTCAGCGTAAAGCATGGAGGGATAGATTCCGAGGCGCTCTTGCTCAAGTATTATGCCTTCCCCGGTAATATTCTTCTCTGGGACCGAATGTAGAATCGTTTTCGAAGTTCGACTTTACCCAGGCGAGAGCGTCTTTTTTGTTTAAGCTGGCATCCCAAGGCTTTGCGTGGGGCTGGGCAACGTGCCAGGGAGTATCCCAGAACACTTCCAGACCATTTCCTTCCGGGTCATTAAAGTAGATCGACAAGGTGTTGCCATGAGACAGGGGCATTACCTTAATGCCATCCATCGTTTCAAGTTGTTGATTGAGCTCGCTTACGTCTTCAAAGTTTTCAACTCGAAAAGCGAAATGATTAACGGAATTGGACAGGCTTTCATCTTTGCGAGTTTGCATGAAGGCGAGTTGATGATGCTCGTCGGGGTCTTGACTCATGAAGACAATTTCTGGTGCCTCCTCGGCCAGTGGACCGCGATCAGTTATTTCAAAGCCAAGAACGTGGGTATAAAAATCAAGCATTTTTTGTTGATCTCGAACATATAACACCGCGTGGGACCAAGTGAGTTTCATATTAACTCTCCTGATTTCACGGGTTGATTCAGTAGTTCGCCGGTGAGGTTACATAATTTAATGTTAGTCACTCCCTTAATTGATTCCGGGTTATCGGTCTTTCAGGGTATTGATTTCAGTCAAAAACACAAACTATCATTGGTGTCGAAGCCAACCCATTGATGATGCAGACAAAGTTGCCGCTGCTGATGTGGTAAAACCTACAAGTCCTGGAGGGCGATGATGAAGCTAGCTACGTATTCCAAGAATGACACCCATGAGCCATCTGTGGGGGTTGTTAGAGGCGAAACTATCATTGATCTCCAATCTTGCGGGCTGAGTGGAGATATGGTTGAGCTGTTAACGGCTGGCATTGATGTAGCAGACATCGAAAAACGCGTGAGTGGGGCGCAGGCGATGCCACTTGAGGAAGTCAGACTGGAAGCCCCCATATTAAAGCCCGGGAAAGTACTCGCCATTGGACTTAACTATGGTGACCATATTGCCGAGAGCGGGATGGAGGCGCCAAAACACCAGGTTTGGTTTAACAAGCAACACAACTGCATTAACGGTCCTTTTTCGGGTATTAATTTACCCTCGGTCTCCGATAAATTGGACTATGAAGCGGAACTTTGTCTGGTTATCGGCAAAACCTGTAAACATGTTCCTAAGGAGAGGGCGCACGAGGTTATTGGCGGGTATTTTTGTGGCAATGATGTTTCAGTGCGAGATTGGCAATTTCGCGCGCCAACTTTTCAAATTGGAAAGTCTTTTGACACTCATGGACCTATAGGACCTTATCTCGTAACACCAGATGAAGTGGGTGATCCACATGCTTTGGATATTCGGCTTACAGTAAATGGTGAGGAGCGGCAGCGCTCAAACACCAAACACTTAATATTTGATTGTTTCGACGCAATCGCGCATTTGACCCAGGCGTTTACATTGGATGTTGGCGATATACTTTTTATGGGTACCCC
>CAZEFU010000423.1:0-1891 GCA_964511515.1 uncultured Wenzhouxiangellaceae bacterium | reverse complement strand
AAAGAGTATCTGCCATAAATAAGCTAAAATATTTCTAAACTTCTGATGTAGAGCGCATTTTTTCATTTTTATGTCTGCCATGGTGAAATAACCGGGTTAGCTCAAACTAATTTTCAGGGCTGCAGCGCAGGCAAAAGGCGCCAGCGTTAACATTAAAACGGCATAAGCTGCCATCCATAATAAATATGCGTTTACTTCCATACCCGCTGTGGCTGCAGATACTGCACCGGTAGCGAGAATTAACACTGGTATCAGCAGTGGAAATATCAATAAAGCCAGCAATTGCCCGCCTTGTCTAAGGCCAACGGTAAGGGCGGCTCCAATGGCTCCGATTAAACTAAATACCGGGGTTCCCAAGAGTAATGATTTTACCAGAACCGGCAGCGCTGCAGAAGGCAGATTGAGCCAGATAGCCAGCAAGGGTGAGAATAAAACAATAGGTAGTCCAGTAGTTAGCCAATGGGCACATATTTTTGCCAGCGAGAGCAGGCTGGCAGAGTGTCCGCTGGTGATAAATTGATCTAGTGAACCATCTTCAAAATCACCACGAAAAAGGCTATCCAGAGACAAAGTGCTGGCCAGCAGTGCGGCGATCCAGATTACACCTGCTGCAATACGCGCCAGCAATAATGGACCGGGGCCCAAGCCTAATGGGAACAGGCTAACAACAACTAATAAAAACAATAATGGTTGCAATACTTCCGCGCGGCTACGCACTGCCAGTAGCAGGTCACGGCGTAACAGGGTGAAAAACGCAGTCATGTTGATCTGCCCTGATTTTGCTGCAGTTCCTGATAGCCTTGAATAGTCAGCTGTTTAAATTGCAAACCACGCGGTGACAGTGCTCCATGACTGGAAAGAATACTTATCCCGCCGCGTTGTTGATGTGCATCTAGCAGGCGATCAATAATTTTCATCCCATGTTCATCGAGGTTGGAATATGGCTCATCCAGAAGCCATACTGCCCGGGGTTGAAACAGTAGGGCTGCGAGTGCACAGCGTTTGCGTTGCCCAGCTGATAAAGAGCCTGCATCTTGGTCTGCAACCCGGCCAAGGTCAAGTTGATCAATGCTGGCAGTGAGCAATTCTGCGTTTTCTTGCTGGCCATAGAAACGCGCCATAAATTGCAGGTTCTCGCGAACCGACAGGCTATCTTTAATCCCCAGCTTGTGGCCTAACCAGGCAATTGGTAGCTGGGGCATAAGTATGTGCCCTTCAGTTGGTTCTAACAGGCCTGCTAGCAGTCTCAATAATGTGGTTTTGCCCGAGCCATTGCTACCGCGAACCAGTAAAATTTCTGCGGGCTTTACTGTAAAGCTCAGAGTCTCAAAAATTGGCATATACCAGCGTTCAAACACCAAGCCCTCTACCCGAATCAGAGTATCCTCAGATGTCTGTGCTGCTGTGGCTGTAATACTCATATATTTTCTTTTTCCAGGCTGTAGCTGTTAACGAATTCCGGCATTTGCTCAAGTTCCTGGATGTCTTTCCAGACTTGAGGGAAAATTAGCAATCTGGCAGCAGATGATACACTGCCAGTAACTGCAGCGTTTTGACCGAAATCAAGTGCCAGTTCAGCTAGTTGCCGCTGATCGATACAAGCAATCAAGAAACCATCCTCATCCGGAAAGTCATGTTGGCAATCCCCAGCAGTTGCATGCCAATAATCAAGGCCTAGATCAATTATTCTGGCTTCCAATTGTTGGTTGGCTCGAAGGTTAACAGTATTGCTTTGAACCACTGATCCGGGGTTAAACCCGCTTAATAAGGCCCAGTTAGTCGCGGGTTTTAATGCCTGTTGCAACAGTGTATCCAGCAGTGGCTGTGCTTGGCCAATTTTAAGCAAAATCGCCTGCTCACCAACATGGATCCGGTAGCTGCAGTTTAAATA
>CAZEFU010000422.1:0-1898 GCA_964511515.1 uncultured Wenzhouxiangellaceae bacterium | reverse complement strand
GCAAGTCGCTTTCAAATGGGTGATGACTTTGTTCCAAGTGAAGGTGCAGATGCCTGGCAGCTTTCCAATCCGTCAATCTTCGGTCTGGCAGCACTACGCGCCAGCCTGGATATTTTCACCCGTGCCGGGATGACCGCATTGCGCACAAAGTCCTTAGAACTCACCTCATACTTACGCATGCTGGTTACTACAGAACTGGCAGAGCAGATAGAAATCATTACCCCAGCAAAACCGCAACAACAAGGCTGTCAATTATCTCTGCGTTTACGCAGCGGGCATGGCAATGGTAAGGAATTATTTAAGCGCATGGAAGAAGATGGTTTTATCGGCGACTGGCGCGAACCAGATATCTTAAGAATTTCCCCAGTGCCTTTGTACAACCGCTTTGAAGATGTGTGGCAATTGGTCAACTATATTAAAGAGCATATAAATAATGAAAATATCTGACACTACTAATATTACTATCGTAGGTGCCGGACTGGTAGGTAGCCTACTGGCAGTATTGCTTGCTAAGCGCGGTTTTTGTGTTGATTTGTTTGAACGCAACCCGGATGGACGCAAAACCGGAGTACCGATTGGTCGCTCTATAAACCTTGCTTTAACCGAACGCGGCAGATTCCCACTGGAAATGGCTGGAATACTGGATAAGGTTGATGAATTCACTCTGCCAATGGCCGGCCGACAAATACACTATTTTGATGGTAGCGAAGCTTTCCAGGCCTACGGCAAAGACCCTTCAGAAGTAAATTACAGTGTTCACCGGGCGCGACTAAATCACTGTATGTTAGATGCAGCCGAGGCCACCAACTGTGTCACTGTTCACTTTAACTGTGCCTTGCAGGAAGTGGATTTTGCGAACAAACGCGCTACTTTTAAGAATCCTGAAAACAACGAAATCTTGGCCCATGATTACCAAATAATTATTGGTGCAGACGGCGCATTCTCCGCCATGCGTGAGACACTTAAAACGGAAGTAGATATTGGCGAGTCAATCGAGCCTCTTAGCCATGGCTACCGAGAGTTAACAATAGCTCCAGGAGCTGATGGAGACTTCCAGCTAGATCCAAAAGCGTTACATATCTGGCCGCGTGGAGGCTTTATGTTAATCGCACTGCCAAATTCAGATCGTAGTTTTACCGTTACTCTGTTTATGGCGCATAAATCAGATCAAAACACACCCGGGTTTAACCAACTTACCAGCTGGGAGCAGCAACAATTGTTCTTTAAACAACAATTTGCTGATGCAACCCCAGTATTAAATAATTTACAACAGGACTTTATCAACAACCCTGAAAGCCGTCTGGCAACTGTTCGCTGCCAACGCTGGCAATACGATAACGCCTTGCTGATCGGTGATGCCGCCCACGGCATTGTACCCTTCCATGGCCAGGGTATGAATGCAGGTTTTGAAGACTGTAGTGAGTTTGTGCGTCTGCTTGAATCAAAGCAATATACCAACTGGGATGATTTGTTTGTTGCTTTCGAAAGTTGCCGCAAAAAGAACACAGATGCGATTGCAGATATGGCGCTTGAGAATTATGCGATCATGAGCGATCGAGTAATGGATAAAAAATTCTTACTACGCAAGCAACTGGAACACGAACTAGAGCGCCGTTACCCAAATAAATTCATTGCTCGCTACTCACTGGTAATGTTTCATCGCACACCTTACGCCGAGGTTTACCAAACTGGTATCAAACAAGACATAATCCTGGATCAATTGCTCAAGCAAGCTGAATCAATCACTGATATAAATTGGGCCGAGGCCGAGTTACTACTTAACTAATACTCTGCGCACAAAACTCCTGTAGGGTGCCGTTAAGCCGCACGACTGCATGGATGCAGGAGGTAGAGCAATGCAGGAGCAATTGCCGACGACTGCATGGATGCAGGAGGTA
>CAZEFU010000421.1:0-1901 GCA_964511515.1 uncultured Wenzhouxiangellaceae bacterium | reverse complement strand
CTGCGTAATCAATAGAGATTGATGGGCAGTGAGTGAATTCTTCAGTAGGCAATTCCAGCGGCTCAGCTTCAGAATCTACCGCTGCCCAAACATCAAGTGCACTATTGTAGACATCTGGAGAATTTGAAGCCAGAGCTTGCAAGATATCGTTTACCCGAAACATAAACATTCCAGAGTTCCAGCGATAATCTCCAGAGTTCAAATATTGCTCAGCTTTTTCCTGATCAGGCTTTTCAACAAACTCAGCGACCTTGAAACTATTTTCCAGACCCATTGCCTCACCCTGGCGTAAATAACCATATCCAGTTTCAGCGTGTGTTGGATTAATTCCGAAAGTAACCAAATTGCCTTGATCAGCCAGTTTTTCGCCTATGGCAACAGCTTCACGAAATGCATCCAGATTGGCAATTAAGTGGTCTGCTGGCATTACCAGCATTTTTGTTTGGCCACCAAACTGAGCTTGCAAACGCAAGGCTGCCAGAGCAATAGCCGGCGCTGTATTACGCCCGAATGGTTCCAGAATAAAGTCGTAATTTAGATCCTCACCACACTTTTTTATATATTCATCACGGGTAAGGAAGTAATAATCTCTACTGGTGACAGTAAGTACCGTTTTAGCACCGGTTACTGCCACAGCTCTGGCCAGAGTTTTTTCCATTAATGTCTGATTATCAGCCAGTCGCATGAATGGCTTTGGGTGGGCTTTGCGAGATACTGGCCATAGGCGAGTACCAGCACCGCCAGACATAATTACTGGTATTAACATTGTGATTCCTGTTGTTTATTATTGCTTAAAATATCGTCCAGACATATATCCAGTGCCTGCTCAAAACTAGCCTGCTCAATTCCGAAATCAGTTGCTAACTTCTCACAGTTTAGAACTGAATAAGCTGGCCGAGCTGCTGGCGACTGAAATACACTGCTATCAACTGGCAAGATTACTGGGGCTTCTTCGAGCAAGCCAATTGCTACAGCTTTTGAGAATATTTTCTCTGCAAAGCCACACCAAGATAATGATTCGTTATCTGTATAGTGATAAATGCCTGACTTTTCTGAACGCGAAGACTGCTTAATTAACTCAATAGTAACAGCGGCCACATTAGCTGCATGTGTAGGGCAACCAAGCTGATCATCGACTACTTGCAACTCTTTTCGCCGCTCAGCCAGTTGCAGCATAGTCCGAACAAAATTCTTTGAATGACTTGAATAGACCCAAGAAGTACGCAGAATAATATACTGGCAGCCACTATTGATAATAGCCTGCTCACCTGCCAATTTACTTAGGCCATACTCGCTAGCTGGATTAGCTGTATCTGTCTCACACCAAGGTTCATTGCTCTTACCATCAAAGACATAGTCGGTCGAATAGTGAAACATTATTGACTTGTTCGCCGCCGCCCATTCTGGCATTCTTTGCGGCGCAACCACATTCATTTGATGCGCCTTTTGCTGCTCGCTTTCGGCCGCATCAACAGCTGTCCAGGCAGCAGTGTTGACGATAATATCTGGGTTTAATTTATCCAAAATTCTCAACATGGAGCCACGCTCGGTCAGATCTAGCGTAAATATTTGCCTGTCCTCGGCGGGTGTTTGGTGGTCGGTTGCGAATAAATGACCAAGCGGTAGAAGCCTGCTACGCAACTCCTGACCTAACTGGCCACAGCAGCCTGTCAGGAGTATTTTCATATTGTCATTCCCGGAAGCCGTCCTCGATCAAGCTCTGATATGTTTGGTGCTTTAGAGTCCTTATCTGAAACAGATGCAGGTACTCCTGGCCAAACAATACCGATATCCGGGTCGTTCCATGCAATCGCTGCATCAGCTTGGGATGAAAATACTCGGCTACATGCATAGGCAAGCAGCACAGACTCAGACTGCACAAAAAAGCCATGCGCAAAACC
>CAZEFU010000420.1:0-1923 GCA_964511515.1 uncultured Wenzhouxiangellaceae bacterium | reverse complement strand
TTTTCAAAAACATTCCTCTGCACCACACCAGGTACAACAGTATCGTGGTAACCCATACCAATCATATTGTGCATGATTCGATTTTGAGCCGCCATTTCCCGTAGCCTACGCAAAGCACGGCGCTCAGAGATGGCAGAATCCAGTGCCAATGGCTCATCGCTATAGATATTGGTCGGTAAAGTGCTTTTCACCAGACTTTGCAGTGATTCCTCACCCAAATAAGCAAGCATTTCGCTTATATCAGATTCTGAGGGACCAATATGGCGATAACTAAATTCACCATCAGCACGCAACTGTTTAAAACCAGAGTTTGACATGAAAATTCCAGCGGAAAAATAAAGTACATATTTTACCTGAAGAACCAGGGTCAGAGTAAAGGCAAGTTTACTCTGACCGTCTTTAGGCCATGGGTTGCAGTATGGCTTTCCAGGGGAGGTAGTGGTCGATTAGTAGGAAGACGAATAAGGCCATTAGGTACATGATTGACCAGGTAAATGTCTGTATCGGTAATTTATCATTTTTGCTGATTAACATGCGTACTGAGAAACTTAGAAATACCAGGTTTAAGACGCTCACACCAACCAGGTAGAATAGGCCGCTCATGCCGGTTAAGTAGGGCATTGTGGTGACAATTACTAGTAGTAGAGTGTAGAAAAAGATATGCCAACGGGTGAAGGTTATGCCGTGGGTTACCGGCAGCATGGGGATATCTGCTTTGGCGTATTCATCCCGGCGATGGATTGCTAGTGCCCAGAAATGTGGTGGTGTCCACACATAAATAATCAGGAATAAAAGCAATGCATCAGGGCTAACACTGCCAGTCATTGCCACCCAGCCTAAAAGTGGTGGGGCAGCGCCAGCAGCGCCGCCGATTACGATATTTTGCGGGGTTGCGCGTTTCAGGTACATTGTGTAAATAACGGCGTAGCCAATTAAGGACAAGAAGGTTAATAATGCCGTTAAAGGATTTACCAGGAAAAACAGAATCAGCATGGCGATTAACCCAAGTGCTGATGCAAAGATTAAAACTTGAGATGAGTTTAGCTCGCCTGCAGGCAGTGGGCGGTTTTTAGTACGCCCCATTTTGGCATCAATTTTTTGGTCGACTAAATGATTGATAGCCGCAGCAGAACCCGATGCTAAACCTATGCCGAGGGTTGCGCTCAGTACTAACCAGCCGTTTGGCCAGCCAGGAACTGCCAAAAGCATACCGACTATTGCAGTGAAAATTATCAGCGCTACAACTTTAGGTTTAGTAAGCTCAAAATAGCGATTAAATAGTGTGCGTTTATCCGGCATAGATTGCATATTTCACTTAGGGGCCGAGAATTGCAGGGCAAAACTGGATAGAACACTCTGTAGCGACAAATATATACGCTCAACAAACCCAAGCTCTTTATTACACATTAAATTTATCATCTTAGGGTCCGCCTTGGTGAAATATTAGAGTCAGCTAGAATTTAATTTATTCTGGTTTATCTTGTGCCCAAGTGAGCAGTTTTTTTAAATCTTTCCGAATTCCAGTACCGGTATGGGTATTGTCATAATGCATAAAGAGCATTAATTCTCGATCCATTAGCCAGATTTGCCCAGCATCATTGGTGCTGGATCCAGTAGCGGCAATAGCTTGGTGGGCTTCTGGATCGACGATGATGGTGATGCCTGGAGCAATTGTCTCAATTCTATCGCTGGTTTCAGGTTCAGGCTTGTTTTGGCTAATATACAAGAGGGCAACTTTACCCATATGCCTACCAGTAGTTTTGCGTAACTGGCGTATCTCAACAAGTGTATTCTCACACCCGGAACTCCAGTCTCCATTATACAGAGCAACTAGCCACC
Organism: uncultured Wenzhouxiangellaceae bacterium; assembly: GCA_964511515.1. GTDB lineage: Bacteria > Pseudomonadota > Gammaproteobacteria > Xanthomonadales > SZUA-36 > SZUA-51. The sequence goes on along the minus strand of CAZEFU010000420.1, from coordinate 84 downwards.
ACTTGTCCCGTGTGCTTATGCGTTGCTGTAGAGCCGGCATTGCAAGCACTGGTTTGAGGAGACTGCCGTGGGCTTTACTACTTT
>CAZEFU010000419.1:0-1945 GCA_964511515.1 uncultured Wenzhouxiangellaceae bacterium | reverse complement strand
TGAATGGTAACGGAGTATGGAGTGTTGAAATTGACCTTACAAATCTTGCTCAAGGGCCTGTAGTGTTTAAGGTCGCACATTCTGGTGAAGAAAAATTAATATCTGGTCTAAGTGACCGGATACCCCCTAGACCACCGTTTTCTGTATTATTTGATGAATAGTAAAGCAGAGAGGCAAGCAGAGATGAATCTTATAAAGTGTGTACTCCTGGTATTACTTACGTGTCTTACAGGGTATTCGTACTCTTCACCAATCCCCGCATTTCCAGGAGCAGAGGGGTTTGGAGCATATACAGTTGGTGGTCGTGGTGGGCAAGTAATCAAGGTTACTAATCTGGACGACAATGGCCCTGGCAGTTTTAGAGAGGCTGTTAATACACCAGGGCCTCGAATAGTGGTGTTTGATGTATCTGGGATCATTAATCTTGAGTCTGGATTAACCGTCAGAGAACCATTCCTAACGATAGCGGGTCAAATATCACTTGGCGGTATATTGATAACTGGCTATCAAACAACCGTAAACACACATGAGGTTATTATTCAGCACATGCGTTTTCGGGTTGGTTCTCACAGAATCGCGGATGGAGCAAACCCTGAAACTTTGGACGCATTTGATATTTGGGGCAGAGGCCATGGTGAATCCATGAACGTCATGCCAAGAACCGCATACAATATCATCATTGATCACAGCTCTTTCAGTTGGGGTGTCGATGAAAATTTCAGTTTTGCATACAACCCAAAAAATATTACCGTGCAATGGAGCATTATATCTGAAGGGTTAAGCCGTGCTGGTCACCCAAAAGGTGAACATAGCAAAGGGATGTTAGTATGGGGAAAGTACTCGCCTGACCTCACCTTATCACTGCACCACAATTATTTTGCCCATAACTATGCAAGAAATCCTATGATCAATGGGCCGAATGGCGATGCTCCATTAGTAGATGTGGTGAATAACGTAGTTTACAATTGGTTTGGTGGTGGAGTTATGACTGGTAGTGATCATACACGCATCAACTGGAAGCACAATTATGCAAAACGAGGTGCGAGTTCAAACCAGAATGCTTATGAAATCAACCATGGTACTGGTGACAAGTCACCCCTGCCCGTTGCTTATGTTGAAGGGAACATGGGCTTGCATAGAACCAGTCAGGATCAAGACCATTGGGCTGTCGCTACAGGCTGGAGATATCAACTTCAGGACAGAGCGTGGCAAAAAACGACTCCATGGGATACCCCTTATGTGACTACACGCGTTGCATCTGAAGAAATAGCTCACTGCATATTAACGGGCGTGGGTGCGACTGCGCCAGTCAGGGATAGCGTAGACACGCGGGTTATCGCAGACTTTGCTGCTGGTACGGGGAGGATTATAGATAACGTGGTATACCCAGATGATTTTCCAACTTTTCAAAATATTAGGCCTGCCGTAGACAGTGATAATGATGGAATGGCCGACACATGGGAACAAACTCAAGGCCTAGATATTAATTTTGATGATGCGAGTTTAGATTTGGACAATGATGGATATACTAATATTGAAGAATACCTGCATTATCTCTCTATAACGAGCTATACGTACGACACAACTTGTATGCCAGTGCCTTTACCTTACACAAAATAGTGAGAGAGACTCCTTCCCTTTAATATGTGTTTTTATTGGTTCCAGTCGCTATGATTGGCAACAGTACCATCAACTACAACAACTCTGCGTCCATTCAATCGTGCGGGATTGGCCCGTTGTTAGAGTCTCTTCACTGTGTGTGCAGATGCACTAAGGTGTTTGCCTACCTTACAGTAGGCAGCGGTCGATGATGAAGGCGCTAAGATTGCCTTGGCTGCAGCAAATGCTTGGAATTTTCTGACGACTTCCTGGCAGCCACCATTCGCATCAAGCTTACTGAGAGCAATATTTTTTGTATCGGCCCGAAAATGAGTCTTCATACCGA
>CAZEFU010000418.1:0-1951 GCA_964511515.1 uncultured Wenzhouxiangellaceae bacterium | reverse complement strand
GTAGAAACCATAGCCCGATAAGTCCCCAGCGAGTGGTTTTCTTAGTCTCAAGTTCGGGCTCAAGTTTGGATATATTGCTGTTGTTGATTGTTTTTCCCAGTGTGACTTTATCTGGCATTTCAGCTGCAGCCCGCATGGCCTTGATGAGGTCGTTAATACCGTGATTGTTGCCAGGTTCTATTTGCTTATTGCCGTAGGAAAGAGTGAATGGAGGCTCTCCCTGAGCAAGGAAAATAAGTTTCTGTTGGCGCCAACTAAAGCTTATATCTGGAAGTTGATCGTTACTAAGCTGCTTGCTTGAATCAAGTTCAATTTTCCAATAAACATCATTGTTGGAGTTCAGTCTTAGTGGGCTACTAGTAAGCCTGGTACCGGATATCTTTAATTGGTATTGACTAATTGAATGTTGAAATTGCCATTGACTTGTATCATCTGGGCGCGAATACAGGCGACCTCTATAGAGCAAGCCATCTGTAGGTGGGATAAGCTCCAGCTGAGTAACAGGCGCTATGGTGGGAGCTTTAAAATACCAGTTACCATCATCATCTAGATTAGGCTTTCCGATGATTGCTTGCTGCAACACATTTCCCCCTTTCTGTTGGTAGCTAGCGGTTATACGATTAAGCTTGAGCCCCGGCTCTGGTTTCAACCAGGTCAGGCGCAAGTAACTGTGCTTATTGCAAGCAATGCTTACTTTGGAGTGTATGAGCTTAGAGCCGGCGAAATCAAACATGGACAGGTTTGCAGAGGCGTTGAGTGTTGACCAGTTTTGTAGATTATTGCTGCCTTCGACTTTTATTGGTATAACCATATTTGCTTTGGGTTGATTCCAATTTAACTTTAGGCCACATAAAAATTGTGTGGTGTTCTTGTTCTCAGCAATATATTGATATTCGTCATCGGTTTGTGGCTTTTGTTGTTCACTTTGCACGTTGATGGTCTGGTTCTTGCTGTCTTGCAGTATTTGGATGCGAATATCTACTGGCTTTGTTGCTTGTTCATGACTGAAAGGATAAAAACTGAGTACTCTCTCAATAACTTGACTGTTTGTCGTTACTTTTTGTAGTTGATATGGAACTTCCTGCCCCTGGGCATTGAAGACACGCATGTCGCCGAAATCTTTGCGTTGTATCTGCTCCAGAATATCAATTGGTAATACAACTTCTCTGAGGGAGTTATCAGTAGAAGAAAGTATTGAGCTAGCGGCGAAATTATCTGGAGTAAGTGGCTTGTCTGCCAATAGCAATACCGGGACTAGTAGAGCTAGCAGTATCAGACTATATTTCTGTAATATGCTATTCATGATTTTGGCTCTGCGTCGAAGGTTTATTAGGTTCATCGTTTTCATCTCCAGGAAGAGGTGCGAAGTAGCCAATGCTGGTTAATAAACCACCGACAATCAGGAACGAAACAATACGGCCAATACCACTTAGCTCAGACAAGTCGACCAGAAATAACTTCAAGACCACAAGCGCAAGCAATACTCCGCCTGTAACCCATAATGGCCGCAAATTTTTACGACTGGCAAATACTGTAATGATTACCCCAGTGAGTGCCCAGAGTATAGAAGTTGTAGTTTGAGTTAAAGAAGAATTAAACATGCTATTGAAGTCGTAACTTACATAAAACCAGTGATGTGAAATACGGAACACGCTGAAGTTGAGCCATGCAAAAATCAGTCCTGCAAACCCGATTTGTAGATAGTGAGTCGGAACATTTAATCTGGCAAATATCTTGTTGGAGTTTCTCCACCAGCTAACAAGTGTCATGAACACAATTCCCAGCATAATGTCTACTGGATTTAATATTGGCATCCATGTTAGAGGATAGGAATCCCCTCGGCTGATGATGGCGCCAATGCCCCATAGCACTAGAGCTACGGCCAGAATAGTGGCAGCATTTTGTTGGTAGGCAACTGTATGCTGTTTGAAAGGCCACCTTTTGACTTTGC
>CAZEFU010000417.1:0-1965 GCA_964511515.1 uncultured Wenzhouxiangellaceae bacterium | reverse complement strand
AATCAACCCTGTCATCATAGCGGGGCTCGCCATAGGTAAAACAGTCCGCCACAGAGTTTCCACTTTAGTCGCGCCCAAAGCTAAACTGCCTTCACGGATTGATTTCGGCACTCTGGATAAACCTTCTTCCGTTGATACAATCACTACCGGCAAGGTCAATAAAGCCAAGGTTAGAGAAGCCCATAATAGTCCTGGGGTACCAAAAACCGGTGCAGGTGCCGCTTCAGGATAAAATAAGGCATCAATATTTCCACCGAGAATATAAACAAAGAACCCTAAGCCAAAGATTCCATAAACAATGGAGGGTACACCGGCAAGATTATTGACGGCTATTCTGATTAGCCGTGTGGTCACCCCCTGTTTGGCATATTCACGCAGATAAACTGCAGCAACCACCCCAAAGGGTGTAACAATAACAGCCATTAACATCACCATCATCACTGTACCGAATATAGCTGGAAAAATACCGCCTTCTGTATTGGCTTCTCTGGGGTCTTCTGAAACAAACTCACCAAACTTAGCAAAATACTGCACTGCTTTATCAAAAACATTCATATTATTTGGGCGAATAATATGCACCACTTTTTCTAAAGAGATTTCCAGCTCTGTACCCGTGGATTCGCTGGCAACTAAGCTGTCTCTTCTAAACTTTTTATATAATGCCACTAACTGGCTTTGAAAAGCTTGATATTTATTATCCAAATCTGCTTTTTCTTTATCCTGTCTATTGCTCGCCTCAACAGTCCACTGCCCTTTTAGCGCCAGACTTTTCTGTTCAAGCCGTAATTTTTCAAGTTGGTAATTAATCGCACCAATTTCTTTTTTCTGTAAATATTCAATTTCTTCAAATATCTCCAATGCTAGCTCTAATCTCTTATGAACCTCTGTCCAAGCTTGCTCACCAGAGGCAATAACTTTTCCATTTTCCTTTACGGCTAGCAAACGACCATAAAAATTACCCCACTCACGCCTTTCGATAGTCACCATTTCATCAGAACGGCTTTCTGATTGAATATTTTGCTGCTGTATCCAGCGAAAATCCATCCCCGAAATATCTCTATTCCCTGTTTTAATCAAATGTTGCACTAATGTATCTGCATTTTCTTTTAGAGTATAGCCTGACTCTTTAGCCATTTCGGCTGACATAACACTGGTATCAATCAGCTCGCCAACTATCCATTGTTTTTGGCCAGATTCAACATAAGAATACTCAATCACATCGGCAGGCCAAAAATGACCTAAGCCACGCACTGCAATTAATATCAGTAAACCAATAACCAATATAATGCAGGTACTCACTGCAGCCGCATTTAACCAGACCCAGGGGGAACCGCTTTTAAACCATTCTTTAGTTGTCATAATGAGCTGTATTTTTCTCTCAGGTTCTGGCGAATAAGTTCTGCCAGCGTGTTAAAAACAAAGGTAAATAAAAACAGCACTAAAGCGGCTAAAAACAGCACTCTATAATGCGTGCCATTAACTTCTGACTCAGGCATTTCTACTGCAATATTTGCAGCCAAAGTCCGCATGCCCTGAAAGATGCTTAAATCCATTACTGGGGTATTACCTGTGGCCATTAATACAATCATGGTTTCTCCAACAGCACGGCCAAAACCAATCATTACCGCCGAGAATATGCCAGGGCTTGCGGTTAGCAATACAACACGCGTCATTGTCTGCCAGGGCGTTGCACCTAAAGCTAAAGAGCCAACAGTTAAATTTTTCGGCACACTGAAAATAGCATCTTCAGTAATAGAGAAAATAGTAGGAATAACAGCAAACCCCATGGCTAACCCAACCACCAAAGAATTACGCTGATCATAGCCAACACCCCATGAGTCATTCATCCACACTTTCATATCGCCAGAAAAACAGACAGACTCAATCATCGGGCTAATGGCAAATGCCAGCCAGGCTGAAAAAACAATAACAGGGATTAATACTGAGACAGATAATATACCAGAT
>CAZEFU010000416.1:0-1972 GCA_964511515.1 uncultured Wenzhouxiangellaceae bacterium | reverse complement strand
CCAATGAAGCGCCAGCTAACTTCGGCACAACTGCCCGAGCCTGTAAACACCATTTCCAGTGTTTCCATAAACGGGAATGCATCCAACATATACCCAAGTCCGGGGCCGCAATCTGGGACTAAATCTGGTGGCAAGTGCTGTAGCCAAACGTGCCGCCCAGCTATTACCATTCCAAACAGTGCTGAGATGCTAATAAGAATGGTATAGATCAACCGCCCTGTTCGTGCCGGATTGTGTAAACCAGCCAGTAGCGCAAAGATGCCAATTGCAGCAAAAGCGACTCGTTGCAAGATGCATAAGGGGCAAGGATCCAATAATTCCACTTCTTGTAAAAACATTGCATACGCCAACAAACCTACGCAGCCAATAAAGAGCAAAAAGAACCATTTTCTAAGTGTTAACCACGCCATTAAAACATCCTGTAATATTGAGTTAATTAAATCTGGAATTGCCGAACTTCCACTAGCGAAATTGTGGAGTATAATTCCAGCATATATTGTATAGAGCATAATGAATGTAAGCTGCTCTCAAATCAAGCCAAAAAGCTAAAAGGATAGATAAATGCCAGCTTCTTCTCCCGGTAAAATCGTTTCCCCGCATGGTAGCAAGTTAAGTTGCCAGGGTTGGCACCAAGAAGCCGCTATGCGAATGCTGATGAACAACCTTGATCCAGATGTGGCAGAAAAGCCTGATGAATTAATCGTTTACGGTGGTACTGGGCGCGCAGCCAGAAATTGGGATTGTTATCATCGTATTATTGCCACCTTAAAACGCCTTAAAAATGATGAAACCTTGCTGATTCAAAGCGGCAAACCAGTTGGGGTTTTCGCCAGCCATGAAGAAGCACCCAGAGTGCTGATTGCCAACTCAAATTTAGTCCCGCGCTGGGGTAACTGGGATAAATTTCGCGAACTTGAACGCCAGGGTCTAACCATGTACGGGCAGATGACTGCTGGGTCGTGGATATATATTGGATCACAAGGCATTGTTCAAGGAACCTATGAGACTTTCTCCGAGCTTGCTAACCAAGAATTTGAAGGCTCGATGCGCGGCCGTTTAACTGTAACAGCTGGCCTTGGCGGCATGGGCGGCGCGCAGCCATTGGCAATCACTATGGCCGATGGCAAATGTCTTGCGGTTGAGGTTGACCCTTGGCGGATTCAGCGCCGAGTTGAAACTGGTTACTGCGACCTGATGGCTACCAGTCTGGATGAAGCCCTGGAGATGTTGAATAAAAATGATGAGCCTTTATCGGTTGGCCTGCTCGGTAATATTGCTGAAGTTCTGCCCGAAATGGTACGCCGGGGAATTGTTCCTGATGTAGTTACTGACCAGACATCTGCGCACGATTTACGCGAAGGTTATATACCTAGCGGCTACGATCTTGAGCAAGCTGCAGAACTGCGGGCGAGTGACCCAAAAGGCTATGATGAAAAAGTTTTAGACTCAATGGTAATTCATGTTGAGGCGATTCTTGAATTACAAAAACTTGGCTCTGTGTGCTTTGATTACGGTAATAATTTACGTGGTCAGGTAGCTGATTTGCGTGACTTAAACCAAGCCTTCGATTACCCCGGCTTTGTACCTGCTTATATTCGTCCATTATTTTGCAAGGGCGCTGGACCATTCCGCTGGGCTGCTTTGTCTGGTAATCCGCAAGATATTTATACAACCGATAAGGCCATACTCGAATTATTCCCACAAAAAACTTCACTACACCGCTGGATCGACAAAGCTCAAAAACAAATTCAATTTCAGGGTCTGCCAGCACGCATTTGTTGGCTGGAATATGGTGAACGCGCTGAGGCTGGCGAAAAATTTAACTGGCTGGTTAAAAAAGGCCTGGTTGATGCCCCGCTGGTTATTGGTCGTGACCATCTTGATACAGGTTCAGTAGCCTCCCCTAACCGCGAAACTGAAGCTATGTTGGATGGTTCAGATGCTATCGCCGATTGGCCCTTGCTTAATGCCA
>CAZEFU010000415.1:0-1974 GCA_964511515.1 uncultured Wenzhouxiangellaceae bacterium | reverse complement strand
ACAAGCAGCTTCGATGGTGCGCGAACCAGCTCCTACAACTGCAATACCTGCAGTTGCTCAAGAGCTTGCACAAAAAGCGCCAATTGCTGCTATAGATTATCAGCAATTGCCTTGGAATCAAATGATCGAGAAACTTGAATTACGTGGTGCTTATCTTGAGTTGGCGCGCAATATCGAGAATATATCCAGGCAGGATGATGTTTGGAAGTTTGTAATTGCCGATCACCTTGAGCATTTAGCTGGCACCCAGGCTATTGCTGCATTGAAAGCTGCGATCTCCCGCTTGTTGGGAGCGGAAATTATTGCCAAAGTAGTGACAAGCACTGCAAGTAAACACGCGAACAAAACGGCCGAATTGCAAACGCCAGCAGTTGAAACTGCTCGTCAGCAGAATGAAAAAATGACTCGCGCAGAGCAAGCTATTAATGCCGACCCAACCGTGCAGTCACTGCAACAGGAAATGGATGCCAGTATTATCGACGGTTCGATAAAGCCCTTACAATAATTATGTTTTTACGGAGTTTTTTATGAAACGAGGAATCGCCGGTCTGATGAAGCAGGCTCAGCAAATGCAAGAACAAATGGCCCAAGCACAGGCAGAGTTAGGTAATCTTGTGGTTACAGGTGAGGCCGGTGGCGGCATGGTTAAGGTTGAAATGAATGGCCGCCATGAAGTCAAAAAGGTCAATATTGATCCGCTGGTAGCAGATGATATAGAGATGCTGGAAGATTTGGTTACAGCGGCGATTAATGATGCTGTTAACCGGATCAGCAAAAATTCAGAAGAACAGATGTCCTCAATGACAGCTGGCTTGCAATTACCACCTGGAATGAAGCTACCATTTTGAGCTTGAATAATGACGGATAAACGCCCGTTACTGCAACAACTTATCGATGCACTGCGGTGTTTGCCCGGAGTCGGTAACAAAAGTGCCCAGCGCATGGCTTTTAATGTGCTGCAACACAACCGTGATGGAGCTAAAGAATTAGCTGAGGTACTGTTAGAGGCAGTTGAGCGGATTGGCCAGTGTAGCCAATGTCAGAACCTCACCGAAGATGAAATATGTAGTATTTGTATAAATCCCAGGCGTGAGCCCAAGTCTTTATGTGTAGTGGAATCACCAGCAGATGTTATCGCCCTGGAGCAGGCTACTGGCTACCAAGGCCATTATTTTGTCTTACATGGCCGCTTGTCGCCATTAGATGGGATTGGGCCTGATGATTTGGGGCTGGGCAAGTTAGATGCAATTTTTCGCAACGGTCAATTACAGGAATTAATTCTGGCGACTAACTCAACTGTGGAAGGTGAGGCTACAGCTTTTTATATTCAGTCGCTGGCACAAAAACATAATATTTCAATTAGCCGCATTGCTCATGGTGTGCCACTTGGTGGTGAGCTTGAATATATTGATCAGGGGACTCTCGCGCATGCCTTTGGTTCGCGTTTGACACTAGAGCAGTGAATTAAAGTAACCCCGCTGGTTCATTCTACCAGCGGGGTAGCCCTTTTTACCCTCTCCTAGGCTTTTTTGTTACTAACAGTGGTTTTGACCTTAATGTTTTGTAGATTCTTTTCTACAGTTTTTAGACCAATTCCCTTTATGTTTACCAGTTCATCGGCATGTTTAAAGGCACCGTTTTGATTGCGATATTCAACAATTGCGCGAGCTTTGCTCAGGCCAATTCCGTTTAAATTATCAGCCAGAACTTCAGCTGTTGCTGTGTTTATATCAACTGGTGCTGCCAGGCTGTGACCAGCCATCAACATCAGTACCAAGGCTGTAATGCTAAGTAGTTTTTTCATATGTCCTCCTTCTAAGAACAATAACGCTTCGGTATTGAAGCAACTACAGAATATGAATTTTCTGAGGCAATAGTAAGCGGGTAATTATGCTTTTGGCTGTAGGAGAGAAGGTGGGATTTTTCTCGGATAAGTACTCGGGAATGGGTACGGAAAAGTCTTAGAGTGGTGGT
>CAZEFU010000414.1:0-1984 GCA_964511515.1 uncultured Wenzhouxiangellaceae bacterium | reverse complement strand
ACTGGATGTACACCCCCCACTTTTGCATGATAGCTCGTTAGTTTTTTTAATGATTGTTAGAATTTATGCAGAGCTACATGATATCTGTGGATAGCTATTCGTAATATAACTACAAAGTCCCCATCTTAAAATCAAACTTGTCATGTCCATTTTTGCTGGGCGAGCCTAAGACGTTAAATGTAGAACCCGATGGATCTTTGGCGAAGCCGTGGCAGTAGAATTCTAATTTATGCTGGCTATTGGTATACACCGTGGCGGCAGAGCTTGAATTACAGTTGGGCATATTTTGCCTTGTGCTAAATGCGCTTAACGGCGCAAGGCTTAGATTCCCTTGCTGTCCTCGCAATTTTGACAAGCGCCAATAGCCATTACCCGTTGCCGTGCCTAAACCTTTGGTATCGCCTGTGGTGTGTACGCTGTAAATATCACCCGTGCCACATTCGGTAATTAATGAAAGGTTTTCAGAATATCCCAAAATCTTGGGCCATTGTGCAGGTATGCTTAGGCGCGATTTATTTAATAATGTCAGCTTTTTAGCTTGATTATTTTGCATATCTATCTGATAGAAATAGTTATAACGCGGGCGACTATCTTGGCTACCCGGACCTGAGGTTAGCGCTAATAGTTTATCTTTAGATAATCGCAATAAGCCCAAACCACCGCCGTAGCCAAAGCGTGCTTTTGGGCTTATTTTAAGTCGGGTTGTTTTTATTAAAGCAGGCGAACGTAAGTCTTTAAACACCAAATTTCCTGCATCACCATAGACCAAAAAATCACCAATAGTTTGAAGCCCACTGGGATGCTTGCCGCTGGTTTTTTCTAATGAGGTTAAAATCTGATGCCCAACGCCATTTACTCGTGTTGAAAACACCCCGCCTTTGCGTTTATGGCTATGTGTGCCGACATATGTGCCTGAGTTGGTACGCGCAAAACCTTGAATATGTTTATTGGGAATTCCTAAGGGATAGGCAGGGTCGCCATCAAATACATCCAGCGGGCGCGTGCCATTGGGTGGGTATTTTTCAGCCCATGTGAAATACCATGATTGTGTGCGCCATCTTAGTTTTCCTGCGACAGCTTGGCTGAACTGTTGCTGCACATTATTCGCACAAAAATTACAATCGGCTTCGCCACTACGACAGTTTACATCACCTTTTATGCCACTTACTGTCGTCTTGGGTTTAGGCGCTGCTGGCACTGGTTTTTGTTTTGGTGTGCCTATTTGACCTTCTATAATATCAGGCAGTTCTGCACAGGCTTGCAGAATCAATAATGTAGCCGTAAGTAATGCACCCGCAAATATTGTAGATTGTAAGCTTTTCATAAAATTACCCCTTTTTCCTTGCCAAACGGTCTTGTTCTCGCAAATGCGCCAGCTTTTCGCCAATTTTTAATTCTAGCCCACGTGCTACTGGCTCATAGTAAATCTGTTCGCCCAACTCTTCAGGAAAATACGTTTCACCTGCGGCGTAAGCGCCCGCTTCTTGATGTGCGTAGCGGTATTCTTTTCCATAGTCCAACTCTTTCATTAAGCTGGTCGGTGCATTGCGTAAATGCATCGGCACATCTAATGAGCCTGATTCTTTTGCATCCTTCATTGCCTGATTATAAGCGGCATAGACGGCATTGCTTTTGGGTGCAGAGGCGAGGTAAACCAGCGCTTGAGCAATGGCTAACTCCCCTTCTGGGCTACCCAAACGCTCATAGGTTTGCCACGCATCCATTGCCAGTGACAGCCCACGCGGATCAGCGTTGCCAATATCTTCGCTCGCTATGCGCACCACGCGCCTTGCGATATAAATAGGGTCACAACCGCCATCAATCATACGGCAAAACCAGTACAGCGCCGCATCGGGATTAGAGCCTCGCACGCACTTGTGCAGTGCAGATATTTGCTCGTAAAAAATATCACCGCCTTTATCAAAACGACGCACGCCTTCGCTGGCAATTTCTTCGATGGTTGCTAGCGTAATCTTATTATTCG
>CAZEFU010000413.1:0-1985 GCA_964511515.1 uncultured Wenzhouxiangellaceae bacterium | reverse complement strand
CCTAGAGCGGGGTCTGCTGTAATATTAGTAACCGCAAGCGCGGTTAACCAAGCCATAAAATCGCCGAAAATACCACACACAATCATGTTTTTTAACGCCTCCTTGTTGCCCCCAAGCGCAAAATAAGCAGCCCAGGCAATGGTTGCTGCCCAGATAAAAAACACGCCACTCAAAGGCCCCACGGCAAAAAACGTTGCCACCCCTGCCAGAACGCCAATACTTATAGAAAGTGCGGTAAGACTATTCATAGATATCTCCTAAAATTACTTCGTTGCAATTGTTTAATAAATTTTCGCTTTGATGTGACCGCGAAGCCGTTTGAAGCTTACGTGGGTTAAGGCTTGAAAGCAATACGAAATCAGGGCTGCAATTGTGACATCACAAATCGCAGATCCACTAAAACAGACTCAACCCGGCTTACTAACAAATCCTGTATCGATTGACCATGCTCTATTTGTGTAAATGCATCAACCATTAACACCGACTTTAACTGTTGCAAAAAGATATTTAAAGCACCCTCCATACTTGCACAACTGGTTTCCTCCAGTCCAGCGACTAAAGATTGGCGCACAACCCCAAATTGATCGATACCGTCTACCCCCTGCCCATCTTCCAACTGTTCTACGAAAAAGGCCAGAACCTCTTCAACCCAACTGCCCAACTCGCTGATTTTCTCTTCCAGACTCAGTACTTCAGGTTCCGGGTCAACGCCATCCTCCTCCATAGCGGGTTCGTCATCAAAATATAGGACGGGTTCAGGAATGTCCTCGACTTCATGCTCACGCTTATCATTATTACCGGATAACAATGCTAAATCATCCACACTTGCACCGAGTAAATACTCATTCACAAACTCTGGCCCCTGCTGTTCAACCTCGATGGGTACAAAGACTTGCCGCTCCCAAGTTGATGCCTCCATCAAAGCGCCATTCAGCCTCTGTTGATACCACTGTTGCCAATATTCGAAGCCTGCGTCCAAAGCGTGCATAGCCACCTGTAAATCCTGCCACAAGCCAAACAGCTCTTTAGGCATCTTACCTGACCACAAGGGTGTTTTCAGGTAATGCCAAGCGGCAATCTTGGGGTTTAACCCATCTATTTCCTTGAGTAACACCTTAGAACCGGCAATATGGGTAGCCAGCTGAGTAAGAACTTCAGGACTGGGATCAAGTGCGGCAAGAATGATATCCAGAATTGAGCGAACGGGGAAAATTCCGTCCAGCACACACACTGTTATATTTTCTGATGCAGGTGAAAAAGCGGTATCGGCAGCGTGAATAGCCAGTAACGCATTCGACTTGAGCTGCTCAATACTGCTGCGCGAATGAATCACAGTACGCGCCTGTGCATCTGCCAGATACAAGGCTGCATCCAATGCTCTCAGCAAATTCAATAATTGAAGTGCTCGCACTTCTTCAGGCCAATATTCGAAAAAGGCTCGGCGTTTAACCTTCAATTGTGCCTGTTGCTGGGTCAGTGTCATGGCCAACATGGGCATTAGCTGTACAGCCTTTCTCACCGCATAGGCGGAATACAATTCAAGCGGCAAGCGCTGTAGCTTGCTGTAAACTTTTTTTTTGTCGGACATAAACCTCCCAGAATCGACTGCCAATCCAGCAAATAGCCTGCTCCCACATCAACTAAAGCCAGACTGTACGCTAAAGCCAACTCTGAATACAAGCCCAATGACTAAGAATATGCCACTCCAATACCCCCTAAACCACAATATCCCGTTGGGTTTTTGGCTAAATATTGTTGATGCTCTTCCTCCGCATAATAAAATTCTACTGATTCCAGTATTTCGGTAGTAATCTGTCCACAACCCGCTGTATCCAATGCCTGCTGATAGTTTGTTCTGGAATGCTCAGCATGTTCTTTTTGTTCTGGGTCGTACACATAAATACCAGACCGATACTGGCTACCAACATCATTCCCCTGACGCATCCCCTGAGTAGGATTATGCGCCTCCCAAAAAAACTTTAACA
>CAZEFU010000412.1:0-1992 GCA_964511515.1 uncultured Wenzhouxiangellaceae bacterium | reverse complement strand
AGTAATCTCGACTCCAGGCAAGCGATGTCGATTAACCGCCACCTGACCAAGCTCCTGCTCTGATAATGAAAGGCGTACGGTAATTGCATGAAAGGGCTTGCTAATCTTAAGTTTATTCAGCAAGCGCTGCTGTTGTACTGGAGTTATTGAAACTAGTTTTTCTAACTCACCCAGAGTAGCAGTAAATGAATCGTAGATAGATATTCTTTTGTTTTCAACATCCCTCCTAGGCAGTCTTTCAGGAGTAATTTCAAGCCTATAGGCCGGCTGATTCTCTGCCAGCAAAACTCCATTACGATCAATAATCAAGCCTCTATTCGGGGCTATAACTTGCAATCGAATGCGATTATTATCAGACTGCATTTGCAGGTTTCTGTACTCCCAAACCTGTAAATAAAAGAATCTAGCCGCCAGAAAAGACAAAGCCAAGCCAACCGCAATGATCGCAAAAATGCTGCGCCGTTTAAACAGAGATTTCTCGGCATGATCATCTTTAATATGTTGGACACTACCAAACATTGCGCTAAATTCCGTAGTTCCAGGATTGGTAAAATTTAATCTTCATTAATTTAGTTTAAATGCTTTTGAACACAGAATAATCACAGCCTACTAGTGGCGGCCTTTATATTGCTCACGCTGCCGCAAACGATTCATTAATAAGAATAGCCATGGCCAAAGCAGCGCCCCGGTCACTGCTGGAATCCATAACTGTAAGTTGAAGTTATGCTCCCCAGTAAGCAACAACACCCAAAGCAACAAAAAACTCTCGTTTAACAGTAGGAATAAAACCGTGAGCGACTGTTGCCAAATTGGAGCAAAGCGGATTCGTGATGAGTAGCGGGTTACAAGAAACACTAACACTACCCACTGCAATGCGTGTAAGCCTATCAAGCTTCCTTGAACCACATCCACAAACAAACCCAAAGAGAATGCAAAGCCTAAGCTCACGGAGCGAGGTAACTCTAATACCCAGTAAATCAAGATTAAAGAAAGCAAGGGTGGTCGCAAGACATGAGTGCTTTCTGGCAATGGCAGGATCGAGAATATTAATCCCAGCAACAGGAATATATAAAAGATACGTTTGCTTGAACGCGGCAAACTCATTCTGATACATCCTCTGCAGGCATCTCATTTGTTAGCTCTGCCTCAACCGGAACCAAGCGCAATAGTAACGCTTCCCGGGTTCGATCCAGCTCTGCTAGTGGTAGCGCCCAAACCCGAGCAAAGGGTCGGCCTTCGTTGCGCTCTACCGACATAACTTTGGCAACTGGGTAGCCTGCTGGAAAACGCTTGCCCAGACCCGAAGTTAGCAGCAAATCACCGCGCTTAATATCAGCGTTAATGGTTACATTCGGCAACATCAGTACAGCTGAGTCGCCAGTGCCGAATGCTATAGAACGCAGGCCTGTTCTGGCAACCTCTACTGGCAAGGCATGGCTCGGGTCAGAAATAAGAATTACCTCGGAACTGCTTGCTGTGACAACATCTACTTGCCCCATGACTCCGCTTGAATCCAGCATTACCATTCCGGCCTGCACATCATCTTCAGAACCACGATCTATCACCACCCTATGGGAGAATGGGTCTAGGTCAATAGCCAGCAACTCTACTACCAAGGTTTGCTCGCGCAAACTGGTGCGCGCACCTAGTAATGAGCGCAGACGTTTATTCTCATTTTCTAAAGCTTGATGGCGTTGTAGTTTTATTTTTTGGGCAAGCAAACTCTCAGTCAAGGCCTGGTTTTCATCTAACAATGAGCTTTGCTTGCGCAGTTTATCCCCAATATATGTAGCTACACTAGATGGCGAGTCTACTAGGAACTGCAGCGGTAACGCCAATATAGATAGGGATTGCCGGATTTTTTGATTATAGGATCCCTGTTGATCCAGAACCATCAGAAACACCGCTATCAGACCATAGATTATAAGTCTGGCAGGTGAAAACCCAGCGTGGGTAAAGAGCTTTGAAGAGTGCGATTTCAGTGGTGATGGC
>CAZEFU010000411.1:0-2000 GCA_964511515.1 uncultured Wenzhouxiangellaceae bacterium | reverse complement strand
ACTGAAGTCCGCCCTACAGGGTTTTATAAAAAAATCCTCTTGTTCTCAAGTTCCGCGAGGGAGAGGGAGAAAATAAGGTGTTTATCAAAACTCTGATTAATGATGGTGGTGACCATGCCCATGTTCCTGCGCAAATTCTCTATAAGTACAGCCATCACATTCCATCATGGATTTTGTATCCGCTTGTTGCAATGCCTTTACATTGTTATCCAGTAAAGTAAAAATTTCCGGCTCAAACCCCAGATAATCACCCAAAGCAAAACGAATTTGTGGGTATTGAGTTTGTAAGTATTTAAACTGTTCGGCAATACGGGTAATCAATGTGCCAGTAAAAAGATAATAGGGCAGTATAGCAATTTGCGTCATTCCTAGTTTAACTTGTCGCTGCACAGCTGTTTCCAGGCGAGGGAAGGTGATCCCTGTAAAGGCAATATCACATAGCTCGTGGTGTGTTTCTTCTTGCAGCCAGCGAGCCAGTTTAGCAACTTCTCCATTGGCTATTTTATCAGATGAGCCGCGCCCAAGAATAATCACGCCTGTTGTTTTTGGATCAGGCATCGCCATACTTTCTAGTGTCTGGGTTAAACTTCGAGTGATGACTTTTAACATAGTCATGTTAACACCTAAATGTCTGCCGTAAATAAATTCAACAGAAGGATGGCGCTGTCTGGCTTTTTCCAGATGTTCTGGAATCTCCATTTTGACATGCCCAGCAGCATTTAATATTAAAGGTATTACCAGTACTTTAGAGGAGTTTTTTGCAGCTATATCGAAGCCTTCATCCAATAAAACATCAGCAAATTCTATATAGCAAACTTCAATACGCCAGTCAGGGTGCTGGTCTTTCCATTGCTGTGCAAATATTTCTATTTCTTTATTACCATTTGGATCGCGGGAACCATGGCCTACTAATAAGATTGTTTCTGTCACTATGACTCCAATATTGAGGTGTATTTTGGGATGGCATTTAACAAAGCACAGCTTAAACTAAATAATTAGCTTTTCTCGTTCCCATGCTCTGCGTGGGAATGCATATCAGTCTATTACCATTGCTCGGTATGCATGCCCAGTGAGATCGGAGGGAGCGAGAAGCTTGTGTCTTGATCAAGATCATGATTATTTATTTGATGCTTTACGAAATCGATGACTAAAGGTCGAATCGTAAAGTTTAGATTTTTTTAGCTCGGTCCAGTTTCGTGAGCCTAATGTTGGGCTGGCAATAATCATTGCCTGGCTGTTAATTCCAGCTTGTTTACATTTTTCACGAATATCGGTCAGCGTTCCACGAATAATTTGTTCTTCACCTGGCCAGCTAGCTTTATGAACAACTAAAATTGGTGCGTCTGCCGACCAGTTAGCTGCAATCAATGCTGTCTGGATTTTTTTTAATAGGGTAATGGAAAGGTATAGGCATAAGGTGCAGTGGTGTGCTGCCAGTTCTTCTAAAGACTCACCTTCGGGCATTGGTGTTCGACCCTCAACGCGTGAAAATATCACGGTTTGTGTGACTTCGGGTAATGACAGGGTTTCTATGCTGGCAGCAGCTGAGGCCATTGCAGACGTCACACCGGGAACAACGGCAACGTCAATACCTGCTTTATCCAGAGGCTGGATCATTTCAATTAAAGCACCATACAATCCGGGGTCACCTGTTTGCAGTCGTAGCACAGTTGATCCTTCAGTTGCCTTGCTGATTAACCAGTCGCATATTTGTTCCAGAGTCATGCCTTTGGAATCTTGAATTTCACAAGAGGGGCTGGCCCAGGTCATAGCAGCTTCAGAGACTAGTGAGCCTGCATAAATAATTGCATCAGCTTGTTTAATAAGTCGTTGAGCTTTCAGGGTTAATAATTCAGGGTCACCAGGCCCTGCGCCAACAAACCAAACTTTTGCCATAAATTGTCCAGAAAAACTATATTATTAATATATACTTCGCGCGGTCACAACTGCGGTTTTCTATCGGCTGGTTTTTCCCGATAGCGGCGTTGCTGAACCAGTTG
>CAZEFU010000410.1:0-2010 GCA_964511515.1 uncultured Wenzhouxiangellaceae bacterium | reverse complement strand
CAGATGAAACGATTAAGTCTCTGGCAATTTGGCTGGTTGCGCCCAGTATGGCTATATGCACAGCTTTATCGATTGGTTGAACTTTTAGGAAATTGCTCGTCTAATTTTGAGCCAAAAGCCAAGCGAGGACGGCATTCCGATCCATTATCCATCATAATTTCAATGAGCAACGGCCCTTTGTTGTTGACTATCAGGCTAAAAGCACTATCAATATCTGCCCCCTTGTCTATCCGATAAGCCTTAATGCCATAAGCAGTCGCAACATCTGTGAAAGATGGTCGACTATATCCCTTTCGAGTAGATTGATCACGGCCTTCGAAATACATATCTTGGAAATTTTTGACCATGCCAAGCATTGAGTTGTTCATTACGATAATTGTTATATCCGAATCCAAACGATTAAGCGTATCTATTTCCTGAATATTAATTTGTAGGCTACCATCACCAGTAATAACAATTACTTTGTCATTTGATCGGCTGGCAATACCCAATGCTGCTGGCAAAGCAAATCCCATTGCCCCCATACCCCCACTATAGTGTACAGACTGATAAGGAGATAGACGCAAACTGTGAGCCGCCCACATTTGATGATTGCCAACATCACAAACATAAGCAACGGGAGTATTAACCAAGTTATGATTTAGTTTATTAAAAATTTCAGTAGGGCTAATCTTCCAGTCAGTGTATTCATCAACTTGAGCTTCGTCACGTTTTTTTGATAATGCCGCCAACCATCCTACATCTATATTGGGGAATTTCTCTGGGCATAAAGAAAATGTTTTAAAAAAACTTTCTGCTATGGCACAAATATTCAGGTCAGCTTGCACTCGATTAGACAATTGCGAAGGATCTATATCTATCTGCACAACACTAGCTTTCCGGGCAAAATCTGCAACATCAGATCCTGTCTGACGGACGTCAAGCCTCGCCCCTACGACAACCAACAAGTCACAGTTTTGTACTGCCCAGTTGGCCTCACGGTTACCATAACTTCCAATCATGTTGAAATAATTATTACGCGCAATTACTCGTTCGTGGCCCATTAGCGTTGAGACATAAGGAATTCCCAACATTTCCGCCTCGAGCAGCCACTTATCCATCGAATCTGCCCAGCGTGCCCCGCCCCCTATACAAATTAACGGGCGATGCGCATTCTTGCAAAGATCCTCTAAATTTTTCAGGTCATGTCTGCTAATTTCTGGCGAGCTACCCGTCGCCAGCGGTGTCTCTAACCATTTTTTAACTTGGCTATCAGAAATATCAGCTCGCTGAACATCATTAGGTATATCCAATAACACTGGACCTTTGCGTCCACTTAGTGCTATTGATAAAGCTTTGTGTAATTCATACAATAGATCATTTGGGCTATCCACCCTAATCGCATATTTAGTTAACGATCGAGCAACCTCAATGGTATCCAATTCCTGGAATCCTTGTTGCCTGACACCTCGATCGCCTTTAAGCTCATGGGTATTAACTTGCCCTGTAATAAATAAGCAAGGCACTGAATCAAACCAGCAACTTCCAATGCCGGTTATTAAATTGGTTGCACCAGGCCCACTAGTCCCCATTGCTACCGCAATTGTTTTTCCTCTGGTATATCTAGCCACCCCCTCTGCGGCAAAAGCGGCAGATTGTTCATGATGCATAGAGATAATCTTTATTTTATCGGATCCTGCAAAGCTATCAATAAGGTGGGTAATCATTCCACCAATAAGTTCAAAGCAGGTATCTACCCCATGGGTAATTAAAAATTGCGTAAACGCGTCAGAAACTTTCATTATACCTATAATATTCTCACTTTTTTTGTTTACACACAAAATAGTTCAATTCATCGGTTACAAAATTCAACATATCTATGGACAAACCTGGATAAACGCCAATCCAAAATGTATTGTTCATGACCTGGTCAGTATTTTTGAGATCAGTGATTTTCCTGTATCCGACACCAATCTGTCGCATTTCATCAAAGCATGGATGCTTGAGGAGATTACCGGCAAAAAGCATTCT
>CAZEFU010000409.1:0-2013 GCA_964511515.1 uncultured Wenzhouxiangellaceae bacterium | reverse complement strand
CAAGGATTTGGCAGATCTGGAAAACATAGTTATTCAACAACAACAAGGGCTCCCGATTCGAATAAGCGATGTTGCAACTGTAAGTCTGGGCAAGGAGTTACGAACCGGTGCTGCCACCCAAAATGGCCGTGAAGTAGTCATGAGCACGGTCTTTATGTTAATTGGTGAAAACAGCCGCACCGTTGCTAATAATGTGGCGATTAAACTAGAAGAAATTCAAGCCAGCCTACCCGCTGGCATTACCGCAAATGCTGTATATGACCGCACTAGTCTGGTTGATAAAACATTAGTTACTGTGCAGAAGAACTTACTTGAAGGCGCCCTACTAGTCATCGTTGTTTTGTTTTTACTACTAGGTAATGTACGCGCCGCGTTGCTAACCGCGGCGGTTATCCCCATTGCGATGTTAATGACTATCACGGGAATGGTAGAAAGCAAAGTTAGTGCTAACCTGATGAGTCTTGGAGCGCTGGATTTCGGTCTTATAATTGATGGTGCAGTTATTATTGTTGAAAACTGCTTGCGCCGGCTGAGTAATGCTGGTGCTAAGGGTACTTTAAGTCTGAATGAACGCTTATCTGTAGTTTTTGATGCCACTAGAGAGGTAATTCGACCTGCATTGTTCGGGGTGTTTATTATTACCGCTGTGTATATCCCCATTTTTGCACTAAGTGGCGTGGAAGGAAAAATGTTTCACCCAATGGCTATTACAGTCATTATTGCTCTGATTAGCGCCATGATTCTCTCTATTACATTTGTACCTGCCGCAGTAGCATTACTGTTCCGGAAACCTGTAGAACTAAAGGAAAACCGGCTTATCAAGACTGCTAGAGCCGTGTATCAACCAGTCTTGATGATATCACTGAAATTTCGCTGGCTAGTGGTTTCATTAGCAATTGTTCTAGTGCTTGCATCTGCAACACTCATTCCAAAATTGGGCTCAGAATTTATGCCTAATCTTGATGAGGGCGATATAGTCATGCATGCACTACGCATACCTGGCACCTCACTGGAGCAAGCAATACGCTTGCAAGAAGGCCTGGAAGTTGAAATTAAAAAACTTGCTGAAGTCAAAACTGTTTTTGCCAAAATTGGTACGGCTGAAGTGGCGACAGATGCTGTACCACCTAGCGTTGCCGATAACTTTATTATTCTAAAACCGCGCGAAGATTGGCCAAATCCGAGTAAAACCAAAGAACAAGTGGTCGCCGATCTTGAGGCTTTGGTTACACCAATTCCGGGTAATCGCTATGAGTTTCTGCAACCCATTCAAATGCGTTTTAACGAGTTGATCTCTGGGGTTCGCTCCGAGGTGGCAATTAAAGTATTTGGCGATGATTTTGATCAACTGATTAAACTGGGTGCTGCAATAGAGAGCACCCTTAATAATGTTCCTGGCGCTGCTGATGTTGCAGTCGAGCAAGCGACTGGTTTACCAGTTATGACCATTCTTCCAAAGCGCGAAGCAATGGCGCGTCTGGGGCTGAGTATTGCACAACTACAGAACTTGCTGGCAACAACGTTGGGCGGAACTGTTGCTAGCCAACTATATGAAGGTGATCGTCGTTCTGAAATTGTAGTCCGTCTACGTGAAGACTTACGTACCGATATGGATGGCCTCTCCAGTTTGCCAGTTATACTCAGCAATGGCGATTATATTCCCTTAGGAGAGGTAGCCGAGCTGAGTCTGCAAACTGGTTACAACCAGATTTACAGGGAAAATAGCAAGCGCCGTATTGTTGTCAGCGCCAATGTTAGAGGTCGAGATCTTGGCTCTTTTGTGCAAAGTGTACAACAAGCAGTGGCCGATAACGTTGAGATACCTGCTGGATACTGGCTAGAATATGCCGGTACTTATGAGAAATTACGATCAGCTAGCCAGCGTTTGGTAATTGTGGTTCCATTAACCTTGGCACTGGTTCTTGGTCTGTTGATCATGGCGCTTGGATCAGTTAAAGATACCGCCATAATATTCTCAGGAGTGCCATTTGCACTTACTGGCGGGATAGTCTC
>CAZEFU010000408.1:0-2024 GCA_964511515.1 uncultured Wenzhouxiangellaceae bacterium | reverse complement strand
TGTTATACCCACCACGTCCACAGAAGAATTGGTTATCTACAATTCATGCCATGAAATACGACCTACTTGACCCGTTACTGATTCTTCTTTAGGCGACCCTCTACTAGGATCTACATAGCTGGCACTACTACCACCACTACCATCATTAAGTGTTGTGACATCTGACGTTCCATTGCGATAGATTTGTGTAACCGTTATGGTTCCATCGGCATTTGTAACTTCAGTTTTTGTATACGTTGAGTTATCACTATAAGTTACAACCGTTGTTGAAGTACTTCCTACACTAGTATTTACAGTACTGATAATAGCCAAGCCACCGCTAAAAACACCATCCGTTGGATCAGCCGAACCTGCTGCAGGAGTCAGTGCCGATGCATTAGATACAAAATCTTCAGGTGCATCCGCTATCCAGTCAGCTTCCCCATAACAAAATCCATTCGGATGATGCCAAAAGCTAGTGTATTCCGCTAATACATAATTAGTAAAATCGGCTTGTTTGACTCTCCAGCCATATTTTACTCTTTCGTTAACAGCTAGGCCGTCATTACCGTTATGGTTAAGCTCTAAAGCCGAAGCAGGCGTAGTGGATTTGATGATTTGAATAGCCAATGCGCCATTGAATCGCTCACCATTTTGACCAATAAGACCTTTTCTTCCAGCTGTATTATTTATCATACTGCCATCTGTATTAAGCTTGTTAACACAACCCGTTTTAGTTGGAATCAATCCTGCACGTATTATACCGCCATCACCCCACCAATCTTTTGATTTGAAAGCATCCAATGGCAGGTTATAAATTAAGGTATTGATATCTGCGCGGGTATAAGTAGATAAGCTGGAAATCAATGTCGACGCATTAGTTTCATTAGCCAAGTTGCCATAGGTTTTGACATTTTCATAATCTGCACCGCCTACAGACAATTTTGCCGCTGGATTAAGGTACTGGTTCATTACTAGAATTTTAAATTGGGTAGTGGTATCGGTAATGGCATTCGGCAAGTTAAAAGCGGGCTCACTGGCATTAAGCATGTTAACCCCAGTGACATCATATTTGTCATCATATTCATGGACGTGTTTCTGGCCTTCGTTTTTGACACCATAGTCCCCAATTACTACTGTCGAGGTAGTTACCGTATTACAAGTAATGGATTGATTAAATTGCTGGCCACTCGCTGCACTACAAGTAAGTGTTTGATCAAATTTCTGTTTATCGGGATCACTTTCGTCTCTATCACATTTATTACCCGTGGTAAAGTCAGTCAAATAATCGAAATTTCCAGAAATATCCTCACATTTTTTATATATCCGGTTGAGTTTCTTCTGAACTTTGGATATTTTCTCACAGATAGTTCTAGTAGCAGTAGGTACTGAACCACCACAACTGCTGCCTGTTGAATACTCCGTCAAGTAAACATAACCGCTTGAAAACCCATTGCCGCTGTTGCAAAAAGTATTAGACAGCTGATCATATTCCGCTTGAACACTGGAAGTTACTGCACAAACCGTCTTCGTTTCACTATCTACGGTTGCCGTCGAGATTGTTTGTGCTGACGCAGCACCATAATAATAAATATCAAAATCAAAATGCCCACCGGATACACCGGGATCGGGGGGATTTATCACATTACCACTAGGCGTAGTAGGTAAATCTGGATGAAATGCAAAAAGCGTGGTCGTAAACCCTTGAGCTTTGACCAAAATAGGCTGGGAAAATACACCACTGCCAAGAAATTTTGACACAGGAATACATGTAATATGATTAGTAGTATCCACTGTACAACCCTCTGCTAAATCATTCACATCAAAATTGCCATCCAGATTGAGATCAAAAATGGCTTTTGATGGTGAGCCACCGGTAAAAAAATTAAACTCGTTTAGCCAGTTTGCACCATCAGGTGGTAATGTATTTGTAACCGTCGGATTAGTTGTTAGAAAATAATAGCGTAGATTATTATAAAAAGGAGCTTCTCCAATAGCACGTTCGCCAGAAGGCAATGCGATCTTCCACCCTTCATTATTACCGA
>CAZEFU010000407.1:0-2027 GCA_964511515.1 uncultured Wenzhouxiangellaceae bacterium | reverse complement strand
CATACGCAAGATGGGAATATGGCAGAAATACAACACAAAGTCAATGTAAAATTTAAGTTAATAGAGATCTAAAATCATTAACATTTTCATTCCTTTGCAGCGCCATGCTGTAACCTGCAGAGCGGTTTACACAAAACACCAACAAGCTCTGATTATGATCGATTTGAAAATTGCGACATCACAACGTTGCAAATAAACAACATTGGTTTTTAGTCAATTCAGACGCATAATCCCACCTATGGAAAAACTTAAGCAGGCAGCACTCACAATTGGCGGTTCAGACTCATGTGCTGGAGCAGGTATTCAGGCCGATCTAAAAACCTTCCAGGCTTGCGCTGTCTATGGAGCAAGTGTAGTTACCGCTATAACTGCCCAAAACACAGTAGAGGTGAGTGCCGCTGAGGTTCTGCCAACCAGTATGGTAAGTGCGCAGCTGCAAGCCGTACTATCTGATCTGCCTATCAAGTCATTAAAAACTGGAATGCTTGCCACTGCAGAAATTGTTTACTGTCTAGCTGAAGAGCTCTCAGCCAGAGCTAATCTGCCCTTGATAATAGATCCAGTATTACAGGCAACTACAGGTGCTAGCCTGGCGACAGACTATACCACTACAGCTTTAATTAAGGAATTAATGCCCTTGGCAGAGCTAGTCACCCCGAATTTAGCAGAAGCTGAACTCCTCACTGGAGTGCATATAGATAGCCAAACTGCAATGCTAGAAGCTGGGCTAAGCTTACTCAATACTGGTTGCCAGGCAGTTCTGATAAAAGGCGGCCACCTGGAAACAGATAGTGATAATTGCATTCGAGACTTGTTGCTAAGCGACAATGAGCAACATTGGTTCAAACACCAGCGCCAAGCGGGCGAGTATCACGGGACCGGCTGCACTTTGTCTGCTGCAATATGTGCAGGACGAGCTCGGGGTCTTAGTTTGCAGGAATCAGTGAACTTGGGAATCGAGTATGTGCAGACCTGTATCAGTAATGCGCACATGCCCCAACAAGGTAAAATTGCCTTGTTAGGGCACGGCTGTTATGAGCTTACTGACTAAAACCGGGAAATAATTGCGTCGGCAAAATCTTGGGTAGTGTGGGCACCGCCAAGATCTGGAGTCAGACGGTCTGAAGCTACAATAGTTGCACGAATAGCTGCGCGAATCTGCTGAGCTTTATCTTCCATATCCATCTCGCCCAGCATTAATGCCGCTGCCAGAATCAAAGCGCAAGGATTGGCAATGCCTTTGCCAGCAATATCTGGAGCTGAACCGTGTACTGCTTCAAAAATAGCTGTATCACGGCCAATATTGGCGCCAGGAGCCATTCCCAAACCACCGACCAGACCAGCACATAGATCCGAAATAATATCGCCAAACAAGTTTGTTGTAACAATCACATCAAACTGCCAGGGATTCATCACCAGCTGCATACAAGTGTTATCAACAATCATTTCATCAATTTCCAGATCGGGGTACTCTGCGGTAACCTCTCTGGCTACATCCAGAAACATCCCAGAAACTGCTTTTAGAATATTGGCTTTATGCACAATAGTGACTTTCTTACGCCCAACAGATTTGGCCATTTCACATGCATAGCGAACAATCCGCTCGCAACCCTCGCGTGTAACCACCATTTTTGATGACGCAGTCTGCCCATCTTCTGAAACTTGCGAATCAGCAGCCTTGTAAGCACCCTGAGTGTTTTCGCGCACAGTAATGATATCGATCTCTTCATAGCGAGAACGGGTACCAGGGTAGGAAATTACCGGGCGTACATTGGCATACAAATCGAATAATTCACGCAGAGTTACATTGATAGAACGAAAACCCTTACCTACTGGTGTAGTTAATGGTCCTTTCAATGCCACAGCATTCTTACGGATAGACTCAAGGGTAGCTTCAGGTAGCAGATCACCTTCAGTTTCAAGAGCCACTAATCCAGCTTCCACATACTCATAGTCGAGACCTGCACCAACGGCATCCAAGATACGCAAGGTTGCGTCCATAATCTCTGGACCGATGCCATCACCAC
>CAZEFU010000406.1:0-2037 GCA_964511515.1 uncultured Wenzhouxiangellaceae bacterium | reverse complement strand
ACGACTGCATGGATGCAGGAGGTAGAGCAATGCAGGAGCAATTGCCGAGGCAAACGCACCGAGTGTTGAACCAAATCACTATGCGTTACTCCGACCAAGCGGCTGACAGTACCCTATAAATAATTAATTTAGCTTTTGTAACTGCTGACTGTGCATTCGGGACAAGAGCAACAAAGCTACCACAGCCCCTAGCAAAGCAAAAAACATATCTGATTGTGTATCCCATATATACCCTTGGGTTCCCAGAAATGCTTCAGCCTCACCCCCGATAATCAAGGCTGCCCACCATTCAATTAGTTCATAAAAAGCACTAAAAGCTAAGCAAATACTGACAATAATGATGTTTAACCAACCTCGTCTAGCCACAACATGATTGCGAATTAATACTTCTCTGGCAGCAATTGCCGGTATAAAACCCTGCGCCAGATGACCTAATTTATCGTAATTGTTACGCTGCCAGCCAAAAACTTCTGCCAGCCAATCGAAGAATGGTACTTCGGCATAGGTGTAATGCCCGCCAATCATTAGAATTACCGAGTGAATCAAAATTAATACATATAACAATGGCGTTAAAGGAAAGCGTTTGCGGGTAAGGTAGAGCAGTATCAATACCAGCAATGCAGGTAACACCTCCAGCCACCAAGTGAGTTGTTCTTTAGGGTTTATTGCAGACCAGATCAAGACAAGCGCAAAAATCAGTAACCATAAACCACGCCATAATATTTGCGAATTGTTCATATCTTTCTTAGTCTCCATTTGCTTATCACCACATAATACAGATACAATCATACAGGGGCCATACTTATAAATGAGATAAATACATGGATAACTTAGGGAAAGTTCTTTTTATTATTGGTGTTCTGGCAGCAGCGGCGGCAGGTCTAGTACCTGACTGGCACTGGCTACCATGGACTCTGGTACTTCTTGGTGCGATAGTTGGTGTATTGAATATTACCGCTAGTGAAACTCGCACATTCTTACTCGCAGGCATTGCTTTAATGCTTTCGGCAACTGCATTTCGCAGTATTCCTGCCATCGGTGAGGTAGTAACTCAAATAGTCAGCAATATTTTGTTGTTTGTATCTGGAGCAATTTTTGTGGTTGCTCTGAAGGCCCTGTTTGAAACTGGCAAAGATTAAACAGCGTTTCTGAACTCCCTCAGTATAGAGATATTTCACCGCATTGTGGCATCCATTTGGGTGCCGCATTCGGGCTATCTATATGTCAATTCGCTAGTACTAAGTAGTCGATAAATTGATACCTGACAGACTG
This sequence comes from uncultured Wenzhouxiangellaceae bacterium, assembly GCA_964511515.1. Classification (GTDB taxonomy): domain Bacteria; phylum Pseudomonadota; class Gammaproteobacteria; order Xanthomonadales; family SZUA-36; genus SZUA-51. Next base: position 765 of record CAZEFU010000406.1, on the reverse strand, counting down.
TAAAAATCTAAATCCGGCACAAGCTGCCATCAATCACTGCTCTGTTAATTTACGCATAATAATTCATCTATTTTCTGTTCAGTCTAATAAAATCAGTGTATATACCTGAAATTTCGTTCACATAATAGCAATTATCTATTTTTTAAATATACTTGCTTTTTCATGTAGATAGACATACTATCGAACAAACGCCATGAAGATGACTGCATAATACTAATATATAAACGCAGTTGGAGTGTACCAAATGCTATGGAAAGTTAGAGTACTAGACCAAACCTTATTTGCTGATTGTGATAGCAAGCAAAGGCTTCAAAATTACCTGGAAAATAATCTGGGTGTAGCTGATGCAGTGCTGGAAATTCAATCACTGTGTTTGTCTGAAATTGATATTAAGCAATTCAATCCGGAAGTGTTGGTAAATTTTGATCAACGCTGTTCGCAGAAACTTGTTTCCTCCAGGTTCTAGTTTTCATATTTAGTCAGTAGACTGTGCTTATGGATAAGCGCAGGTCTTACAAGGGCGCAAGGATGCGCTCTGCCTTATCTAAGAAAATATTTTCACTCAACCACACTTGGAATAACCACATGACAAACAAGTTGCGCAGTTATCCATAACTACAACAGCTTTAGTGTGGCACTTGTTACATAAGGTTGCGGATACCGGATAGCCTGTATCTGTTTCCGCACTAGCATCAGAACTTATATCTTCAGCGGTTTTTTTTTCAGCCTCGACTACTTCCGCCCGCTTCTGGTCAAGCATCAATT
>CAZEFU010000405.1:0-2047 GCA_964511515.1 uncultured Wenzhouxiangellaceae bacterium | reverse complement strand
GTGCTCATAGAGCTAACCCCAATGATGGTCATTACCAGCAATATCACTAAACTGGTAGCCAGAACCGCACCTTGCTGTTTTTTTTTCAAACACTGTGATAATATATTTTTTATCATGTTATTTATGCCTTAAGTGCATTACAATCAAATTGAATGATTCCGTAAGTTTATCGTAGTAGTAAATACATGCCGTATATGCTTATCATTAAACAAATCAATCTTGGTAGCAGCACCTTCCACGCCGATATCAGGTAATAAATATGTACTGCTATCAAAATCATTCCTGACCTGATCGGGTGAACGAATCAGTAACGAAATTCGAACACTGAGTACTCTATCCATATCAAGACCGGCTGTACCTGCGGGCACATAGCGATTAACCGTGCCATCAGTGTCCGTATCTTCACCGTACACTATTTGCATGTTTTCAACATTTTCGACCAACTCTTCCGCAACACCCATCACTGCATCTGTACCACTCACAATGCGCAGTGTTTTTCTAAATAAACCAGGAGCTGGACAGGCTTCACTCACTATTCGCGAACCATTACACTGCGAAGAAGAAGCCGACCCAATAGGAGTTCTCCTGCCCACATAAAAAATAGTTGTAATTGCACGACCGACTTCAGCGCCTGACTTATAGTGCTCAACTGAGCTCCAATCACTATTGATATTACCCGGCGTATAACTACCATCATCACTGTGTTGTAACTTATAACCATCATAAGCACCTGAATTATAAGTAATAGAATCTTTATCAGTAATTTGACTGATGGATGCTTTAGCACAATCAGATACAATATAAACTCCGCCTATTACAAGGCTATACTCTGACTTGTTTATTAGCCCTGATCCATCAACGTTATCTGCAAAAAAATACGCATTATCATCATTATCTTCATTCACAATACTGGAAGAATAAGGACTCATATAACGTACAGCGATTATGTCTGTTCCGGGTATAATATTCCCCACCAATCCATTGCCTGTATTGAGTGCGGGTGTCCAGCTCGAACTGGAACCCAGTGATACTGAATTAGGATAATAGGTATTAGAAACAGAATATGTTTGTCCTGGTGCCGTACCATTGGCTTCAAAACCCACTAAATCCTCTGCAAAATTATAAGCAAAGCTGGTTTCCCCAGCGTTCAGGTTATTATTAATCTGTAAATTATTTACATTGCCACAGCCCATATAACCAGCCATACGAACCTCCTTACCTAAAGTATGCAAGGCAAAACGGGCGCTGGCCTGAATTTCAGATATACTATTCTGAACCCGGTAGGTCTGTTTACTGCCAATAAAGACCTCAATAATACCAGCCATCAGAAACAAACTGATGGTCATCGCTATCATCAATTCGATTAAAGTAAACCCAGACTCTTTTGTATAACTGAAAAATATTTGATTATTCATGAGGGTTGGAACTCGGTTGTAAATAACTGGAAATCATCAGGGGTATTCTTATCATCCTTCCACCAAATCTTTATCGCATAAACGGTACCGTTATTGCTACAAGCATGAGTCCCAGGTATACCATCCTTTGGTGTGGCATCCAGACAAACCACAGCCTGCCCCTCAGGCAAATTCGCAGCGACTGTATTTCCCCATTCGAAAATATCATTACGTGCTAGCTCAGTAGGATTACAACCACTCGATTGTGTACACTCCGCTTTTCGGGTTGGAGTTGCCAGGTTATAAGTTCCCGCTGTAATCGCACTTGGATTTGCGCGCATACGATCAGCTATCTCATAGGCCAATGCCGTAGCTTGGGTACGCAGATAGGCACTGTGAGTGTTCTTCATTCCATAGACTTGTAATGATGCAAAACCGAGCAAGCCAAAAGACAGGACTAGCATTGCGACCATTACTTCAACCAAAGTAAAACCATGATTATTTGCTTTATGAATAAAATGCGGAAATTGCCTATCAAACATAACGATGAATTACTTGCTACTGTAAATTCTAATTATAAAGTGAGATAGAAATTGACATTGTGATTATAAGCACAGTTAGGTTACACACTGTGCTTATGGAAAGGTGAATAG
>CAZEFU010000404.1:0-2048 GCA_964511515.1 uncultured Wenzhouxiangellaceae bacterium | reverse complement strand
GCGCCATCCCCACAGCCAGTGATGACAGTGCTACTGACAGTGGTCTTAGTAATCCTCTAGGATTGATGGTCGCAGGTTTAAGCGAAGCCCAACTGCAACAACTAGGCGGCCTGGATGGCGGGGTTGTGGTAACCGAGGTTGAAGGCGAGGCTGCTTGGCGTGCAGGTATTCGCAGGGGCAATATTATTCTACGGGTGAATCAGAATAAAATTATTAATATGACAGATTTCATACGCCACATCCGCGCTTTAAGCCCAGGAGATACGGTAGCTTTGCTGCTGTTACAGGATGGCAACCCAAATTTCGTTGCCTTTAAAACCCAGAGCCGTGATTAAGTTTGTAGTGTATTAAATAGTAGTTATAACTCTAAAGATGAAATATGCGAAAAAAATAGTTCTTAACTCCACATCGGGTTACCGGCAAGAATTGGATGCACTTGTTGAGGTGTTCAAGAAAGAAGGCGTCAAGTTTATTGGTGTAGCGGGAGTAGAGGCATCTAGACTAGAAGATATAATTGATGAGCTTTGTGTGGGTGATGGGAGTACTCCTTATGAAATGCTGACTTCTAGTCACCCCAATGAAACATTAGAGGAAGTTATTGAGTTTGCTGAGATGCTGGGGTTCGAACTTGAAGGGCAGGTTCAGGTTGTTACGCTTTAATACGCTGGTGAACAAGGATTATCGACTCCGCTTCCATGCGGCGTACGGTCTTAGCAATGGTTAACATTCATAGTGCTGATAGTTAACGGGGCAGCCGTGTCCTGAGGTATAATTAAGCACTAACTCGTTAACTCGGTAAAATCTAGACAATAGCCACCGGCGCCGGTATTCCTGAGAATGCTGGTGGCGGTGGCTTTGCATATTGATTGTAAGTTTATGGACCAACAGCAGATCAGAAATTTTTCCATTATTGCCCATGTAGATCATGGCAAGTCGACTATTGCAGATAGATTTATTCAGGTCTGTGGCGGCTTGAGTGCGCGCGAAATGGATACTCAGGTATTAGATTCCATGGATATTGAGCGCGAGCGGGGAATTACCATTAAGGCGCAGAGTGTGAGCCTTAATTATAAGGCTGCCAATGGCGAGATTTACCAACTAAATTTAATTGATACTCCTGGGCATGTGGATTTCTCCTATGAGGTTTCACGCTCACTTTCAGCCTGTGAGGGTGCTTTACTGGTAGTTGATGCCGCGCAAGGTGTTGAAGCCCAGAGCGTGGCTAACTGCTACACAGCAGTTGAGTTGGGTTTGGAAGTTCTACCAGTAATCAACAAGATTGATTTACCCTCAGCTGAGCCTGAGAAAGTAAAATTGGAAATTGAAGAGATTATCGGTATTGATGCCACTGATGCGCTGGAAGTAAGCGCAAAAACAGGTGTTGGCATCAACGCAGTTTTAGAGGCCCTGGTACAGAGTATACCTGCCCCAACCGGGGATAGAGAAGCGCCATTGAAAGCCTTGATTATTGATTCCTGGTTCGATAACTATCTGGGCGTTGTTTCTTTGGTTCGAGTTGTTGATGGCAGAATGCGTAAAGGCGATAAAATTCAGGTTATGTCTACGCGCGAAGATCACCAGGTTGACCAAGTTGGTGTTTTCACCCCAAAACGCGAAGTAAGAGATGTGCTGGAAGCTGGTGAAGTAGGCTTTATGGTCGCTTCTATTAAAAACCTCCATGGCGCACCTGTAGGCGATACCTTAACCCATACCAAAAACCCGGCAACTGAACCACTGTCTGGCTTTAAGGAAGTTCAGGCGCAGGTATTTGCTGGATTGTTTCCAACCAATGCTGATGACTACCCTGATTTACGCGATGCTTTAGACAAGTTGCGTCTAAACGATGCGGCCTTGCAGTTTGAGCCAGAGACATCTGCTGCGCTTGGTTTTGGTTTTCGCTGTGGATTTCTTGGTCTGTTACATATGGAGATCGTGCAGGAGCGCCTCGAGCGTGAATATAATGTTGATTTGATTACCACATCCCCAACTGTTATTTATGAGGTGCTACTAACTAATGGGGAGACCAGAACTCTGGAAAGCCCAGCACA
>CAZEFU010000403.1:0-2049 GCA_964511515.1 uncultured Wenzhouxiangellaceae bacterium | reverse complement strand
CAATGTTGCGCCTTGTTCTACAATACCGAACAGCAGGTCGATAATATTTATGCTGGTTTTTGAGTCCAAATTACCAGTTGGCTCGTCGGCAAGAATCAAACTGGGTTTATTGACAAGGGCTCTGGCAATTGCTACCCGCTGCTGCTGACCGCCTGATAATTGCTGCGGCAAGGCACCAGCTTTTTCAGCCAGACCAACTGAAGTTAATGCTTTTTTTCCAATGCTCTCGTAATCTCGCCAACTAACCTTGGGATCATAACGAAGCGGCAGAGTAATATTTTCCAACACATCCAGGTGGCCGATTAAATTAAAGTTCTGAAAGATCCAGCCAATCTCACGATTCCTTATTATGCGTTTTTGGTAGTTACTTAGACCACTAACCAACTGGCCTTGTAAATATAACGCTCCGGAAGTTGGTGAGTCCAACAACCCGATAATAGATAAAAGTGTTGATTTGCCACTTCCTGAGGCACCAGTTATGGCTAGGGACTCACCATTGCCCACATTGAATGAAATGTTATCCAGTGCCTTGGTCTCGATAGCACCACTTTGAAATACTTTGCTTATTGACTCGGCTGTTATTAAGTGCGACATATTAATCTCAGAACACCTTATTTTGCAGGAATAAAATAAAAACGCTCTCCTGGAGAGAGGCCATTGAGTATCTCGATATAATCATTTCCCACCAGACCCATTTTTACTATGCGGTTTTCATCACCATCTTTAGTCTCAACAAGAATCTCGAGGCTTGAATTTGCCTTCAAGCCCTGTCTGAATTTGGGAATACGGATTACCCCCTCTACTTGCTGCAATTGGATGGTAGCAGTCACATCCATATTCTCGCGTACACCAGCAGGCAATGCTGCCAGCAGTTTGATTTCCGTTCTAACCTGGCCGCTGGTTACAGTAGGGTCTATGCTGGTTAACTCACCTTCAATAGTCTCACCGGCAATAGTTATCCTGGTTGACTGGCCCAGCACTATTTTACCTGCATCACTAGCTGAAACATAAACCTCCGCTACTAGTGAGTTTGGGTTTGCAAGTCTGGCGATAATTTGGCCAGTATTAACAAATGCGCCTACTTTAATAGGCTCTTCCAGTGAAGTTATTACCCCTTCTGTATCTGCCCTGACTGTAAGATCAGATATATTCTTTTGTATGTTAAGAACCCTGGTTTGTGCGCCGGAAACTCGCAGCTTAAAGGCTCGAAATCGGGAATCACCAGATTTTTCCAAATCGCCCAGGCCTCGGCTTGCTTGTTGGGATCGCAGCTTTGCCTTGCTAAAGTTACTGTCTGATTGTAAATACTCCAGGTGCGAGATAATCTTTTGGGCATATAGTTCTTTGCGCATTTCCAGAGTTTTTGTAGCAAGTTCCAGATCCAATACGGCCTCATCTTTTGCATCTTTAGCACTCAAAATATCCCGGCGTAGTTGCGCCTCGGCATTGCTGAGGTTTGCATCTGCTTCAAGCTTATCCAGCTTGAGTTCTTCCAGGCGTTGTAATAATTTAGGGTTATCCAACTGTAAAATCGAATCACCCGATCTAACATAAGCCCCAGGCAGAGTCTGAATCTGTTTAATTACACCGTCTATACTGGCAAGAACAACACTGTTCTGGCTGGAGACCAGCTTGCCGTAGGCATGCACTATTTGGCTAACATTGCCTCGGTCAACTTTATGGCTAACTTGCTGGCTGGTATTTATATTTGAGGTAGTAGAGCTGTGTATTAGCAACACCACAACAGCCACCAGCGACAACGCCGCAAGCAGCCATATTGCAGAGGAGAGGTGTTTTTTTAAGGTAGGCTCTTGTAGCGGTATCTTAAACACTAAAATTACCCCAACGGCTAAACATATACTACTTTACCACCGTTATGGAGAAGCCGCCATCCATTTTCCGGGGGTAACCCATACCAGTGTTACATCGTCATGTGTGCCCATTTCGAGAAATCCCTGCCGAAGCTTTGCCTGCAGATCAGTTGTGATTTTGGAAGCTAGAAATCCTGGAGGTATATCAATAAAAAATACTATATAGTTATCAGACTTG
>CAZEFU010000402.1:0-2052 GCA_964511515.1 uncultured Wenzhouxiangellaceae bacterium | reverse complement strand
GAATCAGAGTATCGGGGTCTTCGCCATCTGGTAGAAACAAAAAACGTGCTTGGCGACCTTCACGGATAACCGGCAACACTGATTCCAAGGCTCGCCATGCGGCTTTACGCCCGGCACGATCGCCATCAAAGCAGAAAACCACTTCAGCTGCGTTGCGGAATAATAATTCTGCATGCTCCTGAGTGGTTGCAGTACCTAAGGTAGCTACTGAATATTGAATTCCAAACTGTGCCAATGCCAGCACATCCATATAGCCTTCAACCACCAACAGGCGTGATAGCTGCCCACCGAGTTTGCGCGCCCGATATAAACCGTATAACTCTCGACCTTTGTGGAATAAAGGGGTTTCTGGTGAATTTAAGTATTTTGGGCCTTTATCAGCCAGCGCCCTGCCACCAAAAGCAATTACACGACCACGGCGGTCGGTGATGGGGAACATAATGCGATCTCTAAACTTGTCGTACTGGCCTTTATCACCCTCGGCTAGCAGACCAGCTTTCATCAGCTTCTCACGTTTATCTGAATCTGTGCCCAGCGCTGTGAGCATTTCATTCCATCCTGAAGGGGCGTAGCCAACACCAAAATCCTGAGCTATTTCACCACTCACGCCACGTTGCTGTAAATAATCTATAGCCTGTTTGTTTTCCCGTAAGCGCGCCTGAAACCACTGGCTAGCAGCAGCTACTAGGTCATACAAATCGGTATTATCCACATGCGGCTTGCCACCACCATCACGGGGCACTTCAAGACCAGCACTGCGCGCCAGTTCTTCTATCGCATCGACAAATTCCAGACCTTCATAGGCCATTAAGAAGCCAACGGCAGTGCCATGTGCGCCACAGCCAAAACAATGATAAAACTGTTTTTGCGGGCTTACGGTGAAAGATGGAGTTTTTTCTTCGTGGAAGGGGCAACAGGCTGAATATTCTGCCCCGGCTTTTTTTAGTGGAATTCTGCCACCAACAACTTCAACCACATCAATGCGATTGACTAAATCATCGATAAAAGATTCTGGAATACGACCTGCCATTAAGAAGCCTTTGATCTATTCTGAATGAGCATCTTGAGCCCATAATTTTCAACCGCTGCGTTTGAAATCCCGCGCAATAGCGTTGCTATTACTTGCGCTTCCTGCCTTGCTCTTGAGAAATTCTGGATCTCAATCTGTCTCACCCAGAATAGATCAATGGCTTCTAAGCAGGTATTCGTTGTTACGCTAACTGCCCGGTCAGGCACTCAGCTAAGAAGGTCACGGACAGCAGCGCTGACCAGTTTCATATCTGCCCGTCCTTGGGCTGCATCTTTTACCGCTGCCATTACCTTACCCATATCACGGATAGAGCTGGCACCGGTATCGCTAACAACCTTGGCAATTAATGCTTCAAGCTCATCAGCTGCAAGTGGCTCTGGCAAAAACTCTGCCAACAATTTAAGTTCGTAGCGTTCCTGGTTGGCAAGATCTTCACGTTCTGCTTTGAGGTACTGATCCAGAGACTCACGCCGCTGCTTGACCATTTTTTCCAGCACTTGCAAAACATCCTGGTCGGTCATTTCAATGCGCTCATCTATCTCGCGCTGCTTGATAGCAGAACTAACCAAACGCAAAACGCCAAGACGCTTGCGCTCTTTGGCACGCATGGCCTGTTTTATTTGGTCTAAAATATGGGCTTTAAGATCTGACATTGGCTTACAAACTTATTGAGGTGGTTCATGAACAAATTGAACTGAGCAGCGGTAGCTACTCAGCTAGAACACGAATCAGTACAGCTTGCGGCGACTATTTGAAGACCTTGAAACCGTACGCATATGGCGCTTAACCGCAGCAGCTTGCTTGCGCTTACGCTCTTGGGTAGGTTTCTCATAGAATTCACGTCTACGGGTTTCAGCTAATACTCCTGCTTTCTCACAGGAACGCTTGAAACGTCGTAAAGCATATTCAAAAGGCTCGTTATCGCGAACTTTTACACTTGGCATTCTAACTCCAGTTTCCGGGGTTTCCGGATCTAAGCCGGCTAAGCCGGAATAATATAAATCGTAGCCGCATATTTTAAC
>CAZEFU010000401.1:0-2055 GCA_964511515.1 uncultured Wenzhouxiangellaceae bacterium | reverse complement strand
GGTACCAGTTATTACGCTGGCATGGTGGCCAGGTATCAGATCGAAGAGCTGGCTAATATTACATGTACTGTAGAAATAGCCAGTGAATATCGCTACCGAAGACCTGTAGTTCCTGCCAACTCACTGTTTGTAACCATTTCTCAGTCGGGCGAGACCCTGGATACCCTTTCCGCCTTGCGCCATGCAAAACAAGCAGGTTATTTGGCTACTTTGGCAATATGCAATGTTCCGGAAAGCTCTTTGGTGCGTGAGTCCGAACTGGTATTAATGACCCGCGCCGGCCCAGAGATCGGAGTAGCCTCAACCAAGGCTTTTACCACCCAGCTAGCAGCCTTACAGCTTCTAACCCTAAGGTTGGCAGAAATTAACGGCATGCCCAGCCAAGAGTATCAAGCCCGGGTGCTGGAATTAGAGCAATTACCCGGCTTGCTAGCGGCAGCACTAGAGCTAGATGCCGAAATTCAACAACTCGCCACCGAGTTTGCTGATAAACATCACGCCCTGTATTTAGGCCGAGGAGATCATTTCCCCATCGCTCTTGAAGGCGCGCTTAAACTCAAGGAAATATCATATATCCACGCCGAGGCCTACCCCGCAGGCGAGCTAAAGCACGGCCCCTTAGCGTTAGTAGATGAAGATATGCCGGTAGTAGCAGTCGCCCCCAATGATTCATTGTTACAAAAACTAGTATCTAATATTGCTGAAGTCAAAGCCCGCGGCGGCCGTATGCTGGTGATCGCCGATAAAGATGCAGTAGCATCCCTCGCCGCCGATCACGGCGAAGTTGTTCAAGTGGAAACCGGCGGCTCGTTAGTAGCCCCAATAGTGCTAACCGTTCCCTTGCAGCTACTTGCATATCATGTGGCATTGTTAAAAGGTACAGAAATTGATCAGCCAAGAAATTTAGCAAAATCAGTAACTGTAGAATAAGCATTTTACAAGATAGCTTGATCTACACAACGCATATGGGCTTGTTTATAAATTACCTAAACGACTATCCATGCTTGGGTTGGCAGCCCATGCAGCTACATCCTTGCCTAGAGTTTTTACACAACGACCAAGGATTGAGCAGGTGCCCTTGTAACCCCCAAATGCTCCACCGCCAGAAGCTCGTAAAGCTCTAAAGGTACCCAATATCTTTCCATTCTGGGTGAGTGTTCCCTCTATTTTTACTGATTTACCGCCACTCCAAGCCCCACCACCTGATCCGTGGACATCGGTAATGCTTATGCTTAATTTCTTATCATTATCACCTGCAGCGTCGATTGAGATCACTTTATTGAAGTGTTTTTTGCTGTAGCTACGAACAAATTGGGCTAATTTAGAATTAAGGTTGCACTCATTTAGAACTGCAGCTGGTACATCTGCATCTTCAGCAAATGGTATAGAGTCGGGAACCGCAAGCGTGTCAGCATAGCTGGTGATTGAGAATGTAAGTAAGGTAATTAAAAGAATAGATACTGCCGTTGGATATTTAAAGTAAGTCATGTTGCTAGCCTCCTTAGATTATGTTGATATGCAGGTATAGTAGCAGGTTGTTTCAACAATTTACTGTAATGTTGGCACTATTGCCAAGAGTCTTGTTGGTATTCTTAAATTTGATATAACAATATCAGTTTTGAGTGTGCTTGTCACTTTGGTAGGTAGGATCCATTGATAAAGCAACATCTCTTCTGTAAATTCAGTTATGAGGGAATTGCTAATAGTAATATTGAATATCAGTATGATGAATTTAATCGTTTGAAGGCTATCCTTTATGATGAGAATATTTCCCCTGGCATTTATTTATACTTATGATGTCAATGGGAATATCGATACAAAATCAAATGGTGTTTTGCTGGGCTATGATTACAATGAGATTGATCAATTAAAAGAACAGGCGGTAGTTATTGAGGGGTTTGATCTGCGAATGCGATACAGTTACTCACCAACAGGGGCGGTTAACACCATAACTGACCAGATGTGTTCAAAGAAACTCAAGTCTGCCGGACTTGCTCTGTCATCAAGGTGGGCGAGTATCTTCTGAATAACTGCTGGGTCTTCGATACAAGCGAT
>CAZEFU010000400.1:0-2060 GCA_964511515.1 uncultured Wenzhouxiangellaceae bacterium | reverse complement strand
ATGGAGCCGGTCATTAACCGAGAGACATCATAGCCGGCAACATTTTTCATCACCTGCCCGCCAAAGGATAAAATGTGTGCCTGACCATTGATTATTTTGCAACCTAAAACATAGTCGCGTACTGCGCCCGTATAGGCACGGCGTGGCCCAGAGAAATTACAGGCAAGCGTGCCGCCTAAAGTGGATTGACCGGCAAAAACGGGTGGTTCAAATGCCAACATTTGCTGTTGTTCTGCCAATATTTTTTGGATGGCTTTAATGGAGGTGCCGGCACGTGCTGTTATGACTAGTTCACTAGGTTCGTAATTGATAATGCCTTGATGGGCGGCAACATTAAGTGTTTGATCTGTAGTGGCATGACCATAAAAATCTTTAGAACCACCTGCTTTGATGTTTAAAGTAGTATTGCTAGCGATAGCTTGTAATACTGTCTCTTGTAGTATGGTTTCGATATTGTTGTCGATCGGCATTAAAAACGTTCCAATTCAGGGTGGCTTAGCTTACCTGCGTGTACATGCATGGCTCCAAATTCTGCACAGCGGTGCAGAGTAGGAATTGCTTTTTCTGGGTTTAGTAAACCGAGCGGATCAAATGCGGTTTTTAGAGCATGAAACTGAGCCAGTTCCAGCGTGCTAAATTGCACACACATCTGGTTTAACTTTTCCATACCAACGCCATGTTCACCAGTAATCGTACCGCCGACTGCGACACAAAGTTCTAATATTTTACCGCCAAATTCTTCGGCTCGTTCCAGTTCACCTGCTTTATTGGCATCATATAAAATGAGCGGATGTAAATTACCATCGCCGGCATGAAATACATTGGCCACTGGGAGCTGATAGATGTTAGACATTTCGGTGATTTTTTGTAAAACCAGCGCTAAACTTTTGCGTGGAATAGTGCCATCCATGCAATAATAATCAGGTGAAATACGTCCCACGGCTGGAAATGCATTCTTACGGCCTTTCCAGAAATTAATACGTTCCTGTGCATCTTGTGCCAGTCGCACTTTGCTTGCCCCGCTGGCGGTTAAAATATCTTGTACGACTTTTATGTCAGTAGCAACTTCTTGTGCAGAGCCATCCAGTTCACAGAGTAATATTGCTGCAGCTTCGCGTGGATAGCCTGCATGAACAAAATCTTCAGCAGCTTGAATTGCCAATTGATCCATCATTTCTAAGCCTGCGGGTGTCACACCTGCGGCAATAATAGCCGCGACAGCTGCACCTGCATCAATGATGTCATCAAAGGCAGCGAGTAAGGTCTGTACGCATTCTGGTTTGGTGAGCAGTTTAACGGTGACTTCGACGATAATACCCAGCAAGCCTTCCGAGCCTGTCATTAAGGCAAGTAAATCATAGCCGGGGCTATCTAAACCGCTGCCGCCAAGCGTGATAAGTTCACCCTCAGCTGTTACCACTTTAAGTTGTTGGATATTATGGACGGTTAAACCATATTTTAAACAATGTACTCCGCCTGAATTTTCGGCAACGTTGCCACCAATAGTGCAGGCAATTTGCGATGATGGATCGGGCGCATAATATAAGCCTAAATGCGTAACTGCTTGGGAAATGGCAAGATTGGTTACTCCAGGCTGTACGCATGCGGTACGTAATTCCGGATCTATGGCAATAATCTGCTTGAGTTTGGCTAAGCTGAGTAATAGTCCCTGCTGATGCGGTAAAGCGCCACCTGATAAACCAGTACCTGCACCTCTAGCAACGATAGGAACTTTATTGGCATGGCATAAGCGTACTATGCTTTGCACTTGGGTAACGGTTGCGGGTGTCACCACGACTAAGGGGAGTTGTCTATAGACAGATAAGCCATCACATTCATAAGGCCTTAAGTCTTCAGCTTGGTGCAGCACTGATTCTTTAGGCAAGATGCGCAATAGTTGTTTGAGTAATTGAGATAGGTCTATGCTGGTGGCACTACTTGAAGGTGCTTGACTCATAGTCATCAGCTTATGTTGACGCCTTAAAATAAACAACTTTAAAGCCTATACATTCTTCATACAAATAAAATTTTCCAGTTTTAAGGAAAGAAATATCGCCAGA
>CAZEFU010000399.1:0-2063 GCA_964511515.1 uncultured Wenzhouxiangellaceae bacterium | reverse complement strand
CAGAGCTACAGCGACCATCATCCAGAGCAACTAACCACCACTTATCCAGTGTGCCTATATGTTTCTGTAGAGTCGGTATTGCAACTACTGGTTTGAGCAGATTCCCGTGGGCTTTACTGTTTTCTGGCTGATATGACCAAAAGTTACTTTGCATCAGGATTGCCAATAAAATTGGTCCTAGGAAAACAGCAAAAACCGCTACTATGATAAGTCTGGATTTGCGTTGATTGTGAGGTTCTACTGAGTTTGAATTCATTAGTCGTTTTCCGGCCTTTTGCCCATGCGAATAATAATCAGGTATAAAATTACCGCTACAATAGCGAAAGTAAACCAGGTGATCGCATAGCCCTTATGCCTCGTAGGCCCGAAGTTTAACGGACGCGGCCGTCTTTCACCATAGCCAGATGCACTATTTTCATCCAGTTGGATCAATAAGGGCAATAAAGTTGTTCCCAGTTGTGCTTCCAGTTCCTTGGTTTTTAGGTAAGTAATCAGTTTTGGCCAATTGCCAGCGTCAGTTCCAACCTCGCCCTCGCCTAGTTGAACACCAGTGCCGGGCGGTAAATTCAAGCGCCCAGAAATTTCGACCAGAGCAGTTGGAGTAGTGAAGTTTGGTAAAGATTTACGATCAAGTGCCATCGGTAGCCAGCCACGATTGACCAGAAGCCACTGTCCGCTTGCCAATTGGAACGGTGTGTAAAGGTGTACTCCAACAATACCACCTTCTACTTGATTATCTAATAGAAAGCTACGCTGACTATCATAATGGCCACTACCTGAAACTAAGGTGAAACGTGGGCTTGCAGCATTGACCTGGGAAAGTGGTATGGTTGTAGCATTGGCCATTGCATCCAGAATTGCTTGCTTGAATTCTGCCCGCTCTAATTGCCAGAAAGCCAGACGCAAAAATATAGCCAATAACACCGCCATCAGCAGGGTGAAGGCAAGGCGTTGGCGTAGCGAGACTGGGGCGGGTTTATATTCTTCCAATTATCTCAGTTCCTAGAGCTAGCTTGCACAATTGGTTATAATGCCATGAACTGCCCATTACCACATTAAGTTTGCTGGAAAATACCATGCTTGGAAAAATCATTATTGTCATATTCTTGTTGGTGATCATATACTCTTTAGGTTCGGCTTTTTATTATATGGTTAAAGATGATTCTGATAGCACCCGCGGTGTGCGTTCATTAAGCTGGCGTATTGGCTTATCGATGGTGTTTTTTGTGCTGCTGGTAATAGCTATGAAAACTGGCTGGATTAAACCGCACCCCATTACTCCTGACTTCATCAATAAGCCGGCAGTAGAAAGTACAAAAGAGGGATAAATCAATCCGGTATGCGTAAATGCATGGTTTCTTTTACTTCCTCCATTACCACATAAGTCCGTGACCCCTCAACTCCTGCTATCGGCAGGATTTTTTCACCCAAAAGTGTTCGATACTCCTGCATATCGCGTACTCGCGCTTTTATTAAGTAATCAAAGTTTCCAGACACCAGGTGGCAATCTAATACAGCGGGAATTTCCCGAATTTGCCGGCGAAAAACCTCGAAAGCATCGCCTGCGGTGCGCTTTAAGTTAATTTCAATAAATACCAGCAGCTGAGATTCCAGTAGATTTGGGTCGAGAATTGCCATATAACCGAGAATAAAGCCTTTTTCTTCCAGTTTACGGACCCGTTCCAGGCACGGCGTTGGGCTCAGGTTGACCTTACGCGCCAATGCTGCATTAGAAATTCGGCCATTTGATTGTAGTTCTCGCAGGAGTGTGCGGTCTATTTTATCTAAGAGATAAAAGTCTGTCTGAGATATGTTATTCACGCTAAACGCCTACTAAATATGTCGTGAGTAGAAGTATATGCTATTTATAGTCAATATATTAGAATAAACACCTGCTTCGATAGCAGTATCATATGCCAATTAAACATGCAGTCACTAACAGGAGTTGGCAATGCGCATTGGTGTACCTAAAGAAATTAAAAACCATGAATACCGAATCGGCTTGACCCCGGCAACTGTGCGTGAATTGGTAGCCCGTGGGCATGAGGTGTATGTTGAAACTG
>CAZEFU010000398.1:0-2065 GCA_964511515.1 uncultured Wenzhouxiangellaceae bacterium | reverse complement strand
TGATGCCAATAGCGATTTCTCAAACCAGCAAAGTCAGCTGCGTGATTTCATTGAGCAGCACCAAATAAGCGTGTTGAATGTTGCCGGACCCCGTGCCAGTGGTTGGACTGACGGCTATACCTTGTCGCGCAAACTACTTGCAGGGGTGTTTGCTGATTATCGCTCGCGTTTATAGTGACCGGCAATAACCTGGGATACACAGGCATTTAATTTCCGTGCAAAAAAATAGTGCGGCATGTCTCCATGCCGCACTATCTATATCTTCAGTTCGGATTCAAGCTTGAATACAGATCTTAAGAGCTACTCTCAACTATATCTTGATCATCCTCGATCTCATCCAAGTGCATCAATTTCTTGATTAGAGACCCAGGCTTTTTTCACTTTGAACCATAGACCTTAAAGCCTAACGCCCGTGAATCAATTTCTTTAACAGCGGGCTGGAAAACATTAGCAAAGCACAACCGCCGCTATTCCCAACTTGAAGAATACGCTGCTATAAACAGCCATTTCTTCGATGGCTGGTGTACCCTCAGGTACCACAGTCATTTTGGCGATTATCGCCGCCAAAATATTCGCATAAGAGGAGGCCAAAAACCAAATTCCCATCATAAAGCCAACAATTTGCTTTGGTGATAACTTGGTAACGCTCGACAAGCCAATGGGTGATAAACATAATTCGCCAGTGGTGTGCAGAAAATACATCAACGCTACCCAAATGATAGCTACTTTACCAATGTTTCCAGCAGCATCTGCTTCCATTGAATTGATGCCCCAGTTTAGAACCCAGAACCCAAGTCCGATTTGCACCATCGCTATGCCAAACTTGAAGAATGGCGTTGGTTCTTTACCGCGCTTGGCAAGCCAGGTCCAGAGCGCTGCAACAGGGATACCAAACATAACAATAAATAGCGGATTAAGTGACTGCAATTGAGGGGCTGTAACTGAAACCGGGCCGATAGAGTCGCTGACATAATCAGCGGCAAAAATATTCAGCGTACTTGGTCCCTGATCAAACAAGGTCCAAAACAGTACCGAGGATACCACCAGAATAATCAGGCCTATCATTCGGTCGCGCTCTACCTTATCCAGCTTGGTTAGCATATAAACGATAATACCGGTAAATACCACCCCAGCAACAACATGCATAACCGGCTCTACAACTCCAACAAACTGGAACATGACATAAGCAACACCAACCATGGCAAAACCAGCAAGATATACTGCGTATTCATAGTTTATTGGTCCGAGCAGTGGCTTTTTAAGCAGCGCAGCATCACGTGGCTCAGCTTTACCCTCTAACCAGCCTTGGCCCATAATAAACAGAACCAAACCTAAGATCATTCCCACAGCGGCGAGCCCAAACCCGGCGCCCCAACCATACTTGAAGGCTAGATACCCACACCATAAAGAGGCCAAAGCAGCGCCGATATTTATACCCAGGTAGTAAAGAGTAAAACCGCTGTCTCGGCGTTTGTCGCCTTGTTCATACAGGGCGCCAACACAGGTTGATATATTGGGCTTCAAAAAACCGACCCCGACAACGATAAGCGCCATAGCCAAAAACAGGATATTTTTATGCTTCTGACTAGCTTCCTGGGATAACTCACCACTAACAACTTGCTCGGACCCTCCAGCATTAGTGAAAGTAATTTTCCTTTCGCTGCTGCCTAGCGAGGGCTGCACCATTCTAGTGATTTTGAAGGCCTGATTATTAATATTAATAAATTTAGTAGTAGATTGATCGTAGTTTTCAGAACGGGTGATCTCGTAGGTAACCCCATCACTCACAATCTCTTCGGTGGCTGGTGCGCCATGGATACTCATTAAAGAGTGCCCTGCAACCAGTAAAACCGCTCCGAATATAACACCTTTTCTAAAGCCGATATATTTATCAGCCAGATAGCCGCCCAGCAAAGGTGCCAGATACACTAGGGCAACATAGGCACCGTAGGTTTGATAGGCCATGGTTCTCTCGACAAGGAAATGCCAGGTTAGATAAAAAATCAGCAAGCCGCGCATACCGTAATAGGAAAAACGCTCCCACATTTCCGCCACAAATAAAACC
>CAZEFU010000397.1:0-2080 GCA_964511515.1 uncultured Wenzhouxiangellaceae bacterium | reverse complement strand
CTATTGTAGCCAATGCTAGTAGTGGTGGCCCCTGTCTAGACACCGAACCGAGTAAAAGCTTTAGAAACAGGTTTATAGGTAACCACTCTAGTGGCTTTGAAATGGGGATATGGCTTGGTTTAGGGACAGCTACTACGCGAGAGGTTTACCGAAATAGAATTAAAGGCAACAAACTCTACAATAATGATATTGGCATATTCTTTAATGACGATGCACATAGAAACAATGCCACTGGCAATGCCTACTTCGGCACCACCACTGAGGTCACCGATATGGGGGTTGGCAACAGCTATTAGGCTCTGAATCTTCAGCAATCCTGGTTACGGTGTGAAAACAGCTGTAGCCAGGTTGCTGAACAGAGACTCTTAGAATGCCGCCATACAGGCTGCGATTAACGGCCCGGAAAATATACCCAAAACCAGCACTAATAGTGCATTACCAGTTAACACAGCACGGAAATCAGAAGGTGCGGTGATGGGGGCATCAATTTCGGTTTTGTCAAAATACATTAGTTTGATAACCCGCAGATAATAGAATGCACCAATCACCGAGAAGATTACTGCGAATAATGCCAGCCAAATCATGCCAACATTTACCACGGCTTGTAATACCAGCCATTTGGCGAAGAAACCAACCAATACCGGCACACCTGCCAAAGATAGAAGTATCAAGGCAAACATTGCCGCAAACCATGGGTTGCGCTGGTTCAGGCCTTTATAATCATTAAGTGTGTCGGCTTCTATGCCTTTACTGGACATGAAAATAACCACACCAAAGGCACCAGCTGACATTAGTGCATAGGTGATTACATAGAACATACTGGCGCCATAGCCTTCTGGGGTTCCGCTGAGTAGTCCCAGCATCACAAAACCCATATGGGCGATGGTTGAATAGGCCAACATGCGCTTGATGTTTGATTGCGCTAAGGCGGCTAGATTGCCAAGGGCAATGGAAAGCACGGCAACAATTACCAACATTCCCTGCCAATCGCTATGCAGAGCACCCAGGGAATCCTGCAGTAAGCGAATAATCATGGCAAAAGCTGCCAGCTTGGGCATTGTGCTAATAAACAGAGTTACTGGTGCTGGAGCACCCTGATAGACATCTGGCACCCACATATGGAATGGGACCAGGCCAAATTTAAAGGCTAATGCAACCACCATAAATACCAGGCCCAGCAATAGAATCATATTGTCTGTACCTTGGCTGGCAATTGCCTGAGATATTTCATGGATCTGCAAACTGCCAGTAGCTCCATAAATCATCGACATGCCATAGAGCAACAGACCCGATGCCATTGAACCCAGAATAAAGTATTTCATTGCAGCTTCGGTGGCTACTTTGTCGTCGCGTTTAAGTGCGACCATCGCATACAGCGATAATGACATCATCTCTAAGCCAAGATAAACCGTAATCATACTGGCAGCTGAAATTAACACCATTGCGCCTAGCAAGGCGAACATAGCCAGCGAATAAAATTCGTTACGGTACATATCGAATTGGCGCAAATAATGGCGTGAATAAACAAATACCAGCGCCATTAGCAGATAGGCAAATACTTTGAGCAAATCGCCCATGCCATCGCGTATATAAGTATCGCCGAAGGCTAATACTGAAGCTGCACCATCGAGTGCGGGTAAACCGCGCAAGGTAATAATTGTTGCTAGTGCCAATATCAGCAAGGAGACCAGATGAATTAGTCCGCGCCGTTGCTCGCTTACAAACAGGTCTAAAATTAACAGGCCGCAGGCCATCACTAAAACAAATAATTCCGGAGCTGCAATTTGTAGGTCTTGCCAGTTCATTATGAATGTATCCTTAATATGGTCAACTGCGGAATCCAGGTTACGAAATCTTCGTTTGAGTGATGTGTTGTAACAAGTTGTCTACCGAAGCGTGCAACACTTCCAAGAGTGGCTGTGGGTACAGGCCTAAAATTAATACTGCTAGTGCCAAGACTGTAAGAATCATAGCCTCGCGCGGGTTTATATCTTTGAGTTTTGCCACCTGCTCATTTTTAACCTCGCCGAAGAATACCCGTTTCACTAACCACAGGTTATACGCCGCGCCAAGAATAAGG
>CAZEFU010000396.1:0-2083 GCA_964511515.1 uncultured Wenzhouxiangellaceae bacterium | reverse complement strand
ATCTTAATTTCAGGTTATCAGAAAAACTAAAACAAGATTTTTTTGAAAAACTATAAGGGTCTTTATCAGTCGTTTCGACCTCAAAGATTGATTGATGGTCATGGCCGTTCAGCGGCTTTAAGCCAAGAATTGATACTATCTAATCCGAATGAAAGTAGCTGGTCTTGTATCGATACAACACGTTGCAGCATCTCGCCGTGATCAGATTCTTCTCGTTCTTCTGCATCTGCAAATAGGCGAGTCATTAGTTGGGTAAGGTTATTTTCATAATCGTACAGATTCTGTCTGGTATGATTAATATAGTCCAGATAATATTCAGTAGCAGTTATTGCTAGCTCTGGATCGCAATGTACTACAGCGTTAAGCCATTTGCCAAACCAATTGAGACGGTGATGCTTGTTCTCATTGCTACTTTTCTTAGTGGTAAAAAATAGGCGAATTAGCTCTATAGGAATAATAATCACCTGTGTACCATCTAGGAATAAATTTTCCATTTTTTGTACGATTGCCTCCTTATGTTTGTGGTTGGCATTTAAGCCAGCCTCAATACCTTCAAGGCACTGATCCCGATATTGCTTGATATTTCCGGCATGCGTCCATACGCTCGCTGCCCCTTGCCAAGCTTCCTTCGCATCCAGGCTTATCAAATCTTTTAACCAAATGACGAAATTGATATGATTTGACAAAGCTGATAAGGCAGATATGCGTCCCCAAGTTTCCATATCTTCCTCACTACCTTCTCGATGAATGCGGTCAAGCATGGGGGCGACTTTTTCAAAATGACTGTGATAAGCGTAATAGAGGCATTGTTCAGCTATCTGCCAAAGACCAAGAGCATTTTGTAGAGTTCGTTCGAACAAGTCCCAGCCCAGTACGGTGTTTTGACTCTGTAAATATGGTAAGCGTTGCAGAATCAAGGCTCGAATTGCTGGATGTTCATGTCCAGCAAAACGGTGTAGTGTTGGCGGAAGCAGTTCAGGAAATGGAATACTGTTTTCTTCGAATCTATTGATCAAAATCATCAATGCTTCAGCAATGTGACCGCTCGTCATATTGATGCCTGTTGTGATCAAGTCATTCGGTTCTTCTGTGATAGAACCTTCCTCTAGAAAACTTGCAAATCCAATTGCCATAAACACTAGTCGAGCAGCACTTTGGGTATCATTTATGACATGTGCGCAGGCTTGTAAAGCACTGGATGCAGCGTGATTGTGGTGCCAGTGGTTAGGGTGTTTTTCTAACTCATCAAGGATATGATCTACCAATGTCGAGGCAACGGGCTCATCTATTGGTGTCCATGCGGCATTGGTTCGCAAGTTGCCATACCGGTAATTCAGATAAGTAGCTGTACCGTCCATGATGTCATCACAGAACCTTTCGAAAATTTCGGCCCAATGGGTGGATAAGAACTTCAAGAAGCGTGTTGGATGGCGAGATGCTGCTTCGCGCAGTTGCCTACCAACCTCTCGCTCTCCACCAACCAGAAAGTCATCGAAATCCCCACCTTGTCCCATGTAGTGCTCCAGCAATCGCAATACCCCACCATCACTAGAATCAAGAAATACCTCAAATGAAAACGGAGCCGAAACTATCCCACCTATTGACTCAATATAAGGTTCCCGAATCAATACTCCTTGTTCCTTTTCATAAAAGTCCAGCATTGAATGCATCTCGGGTGAGCGGAGATAACAAGGAATGGCGACGATCAATTCCACCCGTTTCTTCAATATCCAGAAACGGTGGCTCTCGTCTTCAATAGTTTCCTTAGACACAGTCAAGATACATGCCATGACCGCATCTTGTGAAAGCGGGTCAAGATAAATGAATGCTGCTTGTATCAACGAGCCCAATTCATATGACAGGTCGGATACCAGTAATTTCTTATCGCACAACATACGCTGAACCAAATCAATATTGGCCTGGGGAACTTTGGTGCAAGCGAGGGTAGCAAAATAACGCAATGCACCTTCATGATTGAAGCACAGCCGCTCTCGGTTGTATTGCCACCAGTTAGAGTGAGCTTGGGCATGATTGAGAATGGCAGCCTCTATGGCTTCCATCAGGATATTTTCACTATCTACTT
>CAZEFU010000395.1:0-2086 GCA_964511515.1 uncultured Wenzhouxiangellaceae bacterium | reverse complement strand
TAGTGCGCAAAGCAAATTAGCCCACCGTGCGCGCATGAATGGCCTGGCGACAATGGGCGAATATGACGCGGGTATGGAAACCGACTAATGGTTTATACCGCAAAGTAGGTAGTATATGAGCGATAACGAGTCAGATAAGCTAAAAAATGATGGCGTCGATGCGGCATTGCGTGAGGCTGCGCTTGAATATCATCGCCACCCAGTGCCGGGTAAAATTCAGGTGGTGGCTACCAAGGCTTTAACTACTAAAAAAGACCTGTCTTTGGCATATTCTCCAGGGGTTGCGGCAGCTAGTGAATTAATTGCTGCCGACCCGTTAGAGGTTAGTAATATGACCGCCCGGGGTAATCTTGTGGCGGTAATCACCAACGGTACTGCAGTTCTCGGGCTAGGAGATATCGGGCCGCTGGCAGCCAAACCGGTGATGGAAGGCAAGGGTGTTTTATTCAAAAAGTTTGCCGGGATTGATGTTTTTGATATCGAGATTGATGAAAAAGACCCGCAAAAGCTAATCGATATTATTGCTTCTTTAGAACCAACCTTCGGTGGTATTAATCTTGAAGATATAAAAGCTCCGGAGTGTTTTGAGGTTGAAGCCGCGCTCAAAGAGCGTATGCAGATACCAGTGTTCCATGATGATCAACACGGTACTGCAATTATTACCGCAGCCGCGATGATTAATGCCCTGTATATTCTGGGTAAGTCAATTGAAGATGTAAGTCTGGTTGCATCAGGTGCGGGTGCTGCTGGAATTGCTTGTTTGGAGATGCTGGTATCGCTTGGCCTGAAACATGAAAATATCACCGTTTGTGATCATCATGGTGTTGTGTACCAGGGCCGTGAAAGTGATATGGATCCCCGTAAGGCCGCCTTTGCCCGGCCTACAGATGAAATTAAAACTCTGTCTGAGGCTATAGTTGGAGCAGAAGTATTTCTTGGTGTTTCAGTTGGTGGGGTATTGAGCAAGGAGATGGTTGCAACTATGGTCGAAAGACCGATTATTTTTGCCATGGCAAATCCCAATCCGGAAATCCGGCCTGAAGATGCGATGCAAGTTAGACCTGCTGCAATTATGGCTACCGGGCGTTCTGATTATCCCAACCAAGTAAATAATGTATTGTGTTTCCCTTTCCTGTTTCGCGGCGCTCTAGATGTTGGTGCGACCACAATTAATACCGAAATGGAGCTGGCCTGTGTGTACGCATTGGCTGAGCTAGCGCGCAAAGAAGCCGGCGACTTAGGCACAGCTTATGGTAATGAAAGCTTAACTTTTGGTCCTGATTATTTAATTCCCAAGCCTTTCGACCCGCGCTTGTTGACCCATCTAGCACCAGCAGTTGCACGGGCGGCTATGGATAGCGGAGTTGCTACTCGGCCAATCGAGGATATGGCGGCCTATGATGAGAAGCTCAGTCAGTTTGTTTATCGTACCGGTTTGTTGATGAAGCCTGTTTTTGATGCGGCCAGAGCTAACCCTAAACGGGTGGTCTTTGCAGAAGGTGAAGAATCTGTAGTTCTAAGAGCGGTGCAAACCCTGGTCGATGATGGGCTGGCAATTCCAATTCTGATTGGTAGACCAAGGGTTATAGAAAACCGAATTGAAAGACTCGGCCTGAGAATTAAACCGGGTGTGGATTTTGAAGTAACCAATCCTGAGTCTGATCCACGCTTTCGTAAATATTGGAAAACATATCATCTAATAAATGCCCGTCGCGGGGTCTCTCCCGATACTGCAAAGACTGTAGTGCGAACTCGCACCAGTGTAATTGCTGCATTAATGGTTGAGTGTGGCGAGGCCGACGCGCTGATTACCGGAGTAGTTGGTCGTTATCGGAAGAAGCTGGAATATGTTATTGATGTAATCGGGCGTCACCCCGGCTGCAACACACTCGGCTCGATGGCAGTATTAAGTACAGATCAGGGGCCAATTTTTGTCGCCGATACCCATGTCAATGAAGATCCTGATGCTGAGACCATCGCTGATATTGCGCTAATGTCGGCGGCCAAAGTAAAACTGTTCGGAATTAAACCCAAGGTTGCCCTAATTTCACATTCTGCCTTCGGCTCACATACAGATGCCAGTGCC